>CAJYOV010000461.1 GCA_913776405.1 Pseudobdellovibrionaceae bacterium | reverse complement strand
GCCAATCGCCAATCGCCAATCGCCAATCGCCAATCGCCAATCGCCAATCGCCAATCGCCAATCGCCAATCGCCAATGAGTGAGAGGTGGTTTTCGGGCTGAAAATTTGCGATTAGCGGAGATGCTTGTCCCCTGTAGAGGCTAGCAGCTGTTTTAGCGGGCGCGTTTAAAGAAGGTAGCCTAATTTGAAGGTTCGGCTGAATTCCCAAACGGTGTTGCCGGATTTTAGGTCGACTAAATTGTACTGAACGATCGCGCCGTAACGGTTGGCTTCAATCCAGTGAATGACCATAACGGAGAGCTTGTAGGTCCCGTTTTGATCGCGCGGGATTTTTCGTTTTAGGTCGTCAAGCCAGTCTCGAGCCGGAGAGTTGTCAGATTTGATTTCGACTTCGCGGATGTGAGAGTAGGCTTCAGGCAGGGTTCCCGACTTTTTCAAAAGAGCGATGTCGTTCTGGAAGCTCTCGATGAATTTTTCTTTTGGAGACAGTAAGAAGTAGTCTGCTTTGAAATAGATGGCTGCAACGCCGCCGAGTATTACGAAGCTTAAGAGAACCAGTAAAAAGCCAAAACCTTTGCGCACGGCTGCTCCCTGAGATGCAGATTTTGGCTTTCAGTGTATCGAGTTCGGAAACCAGGAGAACTCAAAAACCCAAAACGTCTAGTACTTAGCGCTCGTCCGTAAAACGTCGAGGGCGGAGGGATTTATCCAGAGACCGCGCCGTGCGGAGAGACTCGTCCAAAGCCTGCCAAGCTAGGAGCAGTCTTTCGAAGTGAAATTTCTTAGTCTCTGACCAAGATTTAGTGCGTTCATTCATTTGATTAAGCCGACGGACGTTATGTGTTTGCGACGATGAACGTTGTCAGGCTGAAGTGTCTCTGCCGGAGCAATCTCTGACGGAGGAAAAAGCCGGGCGCTTCTATTTGATCGGTGACGGTTTTGGGATCGGCGCAAAAGAGGGCGATATTCTAAGTAGCTAGAATCATTGTGGAAGTGTGTGAAAGTACCCTTTTCCTGTCTAGTTCTTTGACGATTCAAGCTGAGGCGGTTGTTTTCGTAAGTATCGAATAAGTCTAGATATTCTTTGGTCTGGCTGACGGCGAAGCGTGGCACATCTCTTGGATTAACTGCAGTTGAGAAGAAGAGGTGTCTTATGCGTACACTGAAAATTACGGCTGCCTTATTTATGACGACATACATCGTTGCGTGTTCGCCGGTGAAGTTCGACAAGAAAGCCGAAGTCGGATCTATCTGCGGAGCGGATGGTGTCGCATGCGTAACGCAGTGTGAAGGCGAAGCGTGCTTTGATCACATCACGGTTTCGAAGACATCGGGTCAGCAACAGGTTGATATCCTCGTTGTTAACGACAACTCGGGAAGTATGTCGCCTGAGCAAGCGAAAATGGGATCAAAGTTTCCGACGTTTATCTCGTCGTTGGGCTCCTTAAATTACCGAATCGCAATGACGACTACGGATATTTCAGACGGGACTTCATACGCTCTTTCTGACACTAAGACGATGCCGCCGAGCCAAGGCTCAAGCCGTCTTAAAAATGTGGTTCAAGATGGAAATTTGATTACGTTCGGTAACGGCGCAAAGTTTTTGGAAGGCGCGAATGGCTCGGCATCGAGCATGAACGAGTCTTATTTTAATCAGGCAGTAAAGCGCGAAGAGACTTTGATGTGTGAGCAGTCGAATTACGCGAATTGCCCGTCGAATGATGAACGCGGCGTTTTCGCGGCAACGCTCGCGATCGAGAAAAACGAGAGTTCGTTCTTACGTCCAATCGCTCACTTGGCGGTTATCATTCTTTCGGATGAAGATGAACGCGGTATTTCGGATTCACGTTCGGCGAAAAACTCGAACGATCAGGCTTTGATCAAGCTCTACAAGCGCGAGAATTACGATTTGCCGGCGACTCTCTTGTCGAAATTTAAAACGAAGTATCCGGGTAAATCGATCAGTGTTCACCCGATCATCGTTCGCCCGGGTGATTCGAGCTGTTTGAATGCGCAGACGGTTGGAAACATCCGCGGTGTCGAGGGTTATACCTACAGCGAGTTGTTCTCGCTTACAGGCGGTACGATGGGATCGATCTGTGAATCCGATTACGGTTCTACTCTCACGGAGATCGGAAATTACGTTCAGAAGGAATCGATTTCTCTTCCGTTCCAATGTCGTCCGGTGAACGACGCTTACGAGATTACGTTCACGAAGAAAGACGGAACGAAGATCGCGCAAGACGTCGACGTCGAAGCTGACTTCGACAAATTAACACTTCGAGTGATTTCGGCACTTCCGCCGGAAACGACCGCGAAACTCTCTTACAAGTGTAAGAAGTGAGAAACGCGTTCTCGCATGATAGAAACGAGAACTGCACGAGCTTTGAAGGCACGGTAAGTTCGGGCGATCAGCACGAGAGAGTTCGAGTGATAGAAGTGGGTAAAATCAAAATCTAACGGCTAGATAAGCTCAAGCGCGTGACGTGAAATACGTTTAAGCGATCGCGTCGAGGGTAACTCGAGGGTTAGCCAGAGGGTAGCTCGAGGGTTAGCCAGAGGTTAGCTCGAGGTTAGCCGGAGGGTAACTCGAGGGTAGAGAACCAATAAACTAGACTAACTTAGAAGGCGCTTTCAAAGGCGCCTTCTTTTTTTTCGAATGTCGTCGATTAAGTGGCGACATTGACTCGGTGTACGCAGAAAGTTCGATGTAGTTTTAGTCGGGTGAGAGTTGCGCTGTTGAGAGCGCGGTCAATTATGAAGATCAGGCGGATTTGCTCAAGGACTTCGGTCGAGAGATTCTTGCAGGAGCGATGAGTCTTGGGGATGTCGGTCGAGTCGTGGGAGTCAGAATCTGACAATTCTGACTGGAACTTGTCTCGAATTTAAACGCGCGGATGCCGAAGACTTGATGCAACGCAATTCACTCATGAGGCGTTGCTACCAAGGAAGGTGCATCGTGAAACTCTCTAAATCAGCAGCTTTGATTCTTTTTGCCGCTCTGGCGGTTCCGAACATGTCGTTCGCGAAGACGGATTTTCCATTTACGGTCGTTCGGGATTCGAAAGGCAAGCTTGTTAGTATCTCGCTTCCAAAGTCTGTCTCACTTGCGGCGGCAGGCAACGAAGAAGATGAACTCGCGGAACTTCGTTCTGCGCTTGATGCGCGGTGGAGTTCACCAATGGCATTCACCGCTGCAGAAGCTGAAATTGATGAGCACGCTCCAGTTGATGAAAAGGAGCGTGAAACTTACGAGCAGGCGAAAGCGTATCTCGGACAATCGTTAACCAAAAACGCGGCTGACGATAAAAGACTCGATGGCGAATTTGATAAAGCAAAGTCTGAAGTTGCGAAGGTTCCAGCTTGGCGACTTCTCGCGGCTCCGGCGAAAACAGATGCTTTCGATACCGAGAAAGTTCTTGAGCAAACGATTGGTCGAGTCGTGGACGTCGCTCAAAAGGTGTTCCCAATCGACAACCCGGTTTTCAGTGTGTTCGAGTTCCTTCTCGATACCCACGTTGAGAATTTGAAGAGTCGTCGCGAGTTCTTTCAAAATCAATTGCTTGTTGCGATTGAGCACGACTCAAAACTTTTCACGGCGGCAGAGAAGTCAGCGATTCGCTCTTCGATCTTTTATTCTCGGATCTCAATGATCAAAACAGAGACGCGCTCGAAGGCACGCAAAGCTTGGAGTACATACGGAGATACGCAGTTGAAGGCTTTGCTTGCGAAGTGTAACGGCTTCGCGAGTGCTAAATCAGCTTTCGGTCCGTGCTTCCGGCTTGAGGGCCAGGAAGTTCGTAATAAACTCGTAAACAAGAATAAGTTGTCGAAATCGCCGTCGCTCGCCTTCGACTACTCGGAGCCGACGCGCATGCGGTCGAAGCGCCAGTTTTTGATTACTGCAAAACTGGGGTTGAAGTTGCTTCCGGTGCCGGGTCTTTTCAAGACACCGGTTCGTTACTGGCTCAACAGCCAATACATCGACCAAAGAAGCTCTGAAGGTTTCATGTACGGATGGACAGATGTCTCGAATGAAACGCGTGTGGGTGAGTGGGTCCTCTACGGAACTACGAATCCGTTGATTACGAAATGACGATGACTCGTCTTATAAAGTGAGCTGGACCAGTTGGATCGCGAGTCGGAGACGATTGGTTAGATCGCGAAGTGATGACGGCCTCGTCGATCACGGATGTCTGCTCGGAATTAGTT
>CAJYOV010000460.1 GCA_913776405.1 Pseudobdellovibrionaceae bacterium | reverse complement strand
GGCCCGCGAGCTTTACGCTTCAAACTGGCTGCGCATCATTCCCGACGTCAATTACAAACCCTCACCTATCTTGCCCCCGATCAATCCGCTCACGGAGCGTGAAATTGATTTAAGTAACGCGGTCTTAAGAAGCGTCTCGCCCGTTCATGTCGAGTACATGAAGAATATGGGGCAACATGCTTCTATGAGCGTTTCGCTTCTCAAAGAAGGCAAGCTCTGGGGGCTTATCTCTTGCCACAACCCTGAGCCTCGCTTCTTAAGCTACGAAACACGCGTCGGCTGTGAATTCATCGCGCAGATTGTTTCCTCTCAACTGTCGGCTCGCTCTGGCGATGAAGATCTCTTGAGAGCATCGGTTCTAAAACAGATCTATCGTGTCGCTGCATCTGCTGAGCGCAATCTGAAATCGGTCCTCGATGCTCTCAAACTTCAGGGGCACTTACTGCAACTACTCTGCGGCGCAAATGGTGTCGCAATACTCACACCCGACTCGATCTGGAAGTTAGGCGCAGTTCCAACCGACGGTGAGATTACGACGCTCCACGGGGCCGCACGTGAAACCGGCGAGCGCGTTTTCTATTCGAGTTCCATCGGCGCGATTTTAAAAACGTCGACGGGCGCCAACCGCGCAGCGGGCGTTCTCTCTATCGACTTGGGCGAACACAGCGCGATTCTGTGGTTCCGACGCGAACTCACGGAGGACATCGCGTGGAGCGGCGACCCACGCTCGCCAAAATCGGTCGACAGCGATGGTCGTATTCACCCTCGCAAGTCTTTTGAGACTTGGTATGAGAGCGTGAAGGGCCGAGCTCCGAAATGGCATCAGTCCGATATCGATGCTGCTTTTGAATTTCAAGGCTATCTGTCTGAGCTGCGTCGGCATGAATCGAATGAGCCCGAAAAGCCTGTGACCTCCGTGTTCCGTCGGCGCCTTGCTCGCTCGATTGAAGTGTCAAGCCACGCGTCCGCAATGACGCCGATCGTGCCGCTCGTCATGGATTCAAAAACGATCATCGAAGCGTCTGAAAACGGTCGCTCGCTTCTCGAGAATTTCGCCGAGCTTTCGGTCA
Organism: Pseudobdellovibrionaceae bacterium; assembly: GCA_913776405.1. Classification (GTDB taxonomy): domain Bacteria; phylum Bdellovibrionota; class Bdellovibrionia; order Bdellovibrionales; family JAMPXM01; genus CAJYOV01. The sequence goes on along the minus strand of CAJYOV010000460.1, from coordinate 2,561 downwards.
TCTTCCTCGATCAAAACGGCATCATAAAAAAATGGACAGCAGGCGCGAAGAAACTTTTCGGCTACGCTTCAAGACAAGTTCTTGAGACCAATCTGAACATGTTCTTCGGTGAAAAAGAAATCTCAGGTACGAAAGCGAGCGAGATTTCAGAGGCAGTAAGAGCAGACGGCCGCTACGAAGAAGAAACCTGGCTCTACCGAGCAGATAAATCAAGCTTCTGGGGTAAACTCATCGCAACCGCAATCTCGACCGAAGAGGGCGAGTTTATCGGCTACTCGGTAGTCATCCGCGATATCACGCGCGAGAAGTCAGCCGAAGAAGAGTTAAAGGCCACAAAGATTGCGGCGGAAGCTGCTAACAAAGCGAAGTCAGCCTTTCTCGCCAACATCAGTCACGAAATTCGCACGCCACTCGGTGCGGTTCTCGGTTTCGCAGAACTTCTCGCTTTACCCGAGACCTCAGCGGAAGAGCGCGAAAATTTGGTCGGCCGCATCAAGCGAAACGGCACTCAGCTCATTAGCCTGATCAATGACCTTCTGGATCTCACGAAAGTGGAAGCCAACAAACTCGAAATCGAGTTGATTGATTTCGACGTCCAACTTCTTCTTCGAGATCTCTATGAGATATTCATCTTGAGAGCCTCCGAAAAGAGCGTATCTCTCATCATGAAGATCGACGGCGAAATTTCGAAAACGCTGCGTTCTGACCCAACCCGTATCCGCCAAATCTTGGTGAACCTGATTGGGAACGCGATCACGTGTACGCCTGCTGGTGGTCTCGTCACGGTTGAAGCAAGCCAGCAAGTCAGCGACACAGAAGCGACTCTCACGTTCCGGATCGTTGACACAGGAGCCGGCATCTCGAAAGAGCAAAGCGCCCGTCTTTTCAAACCGTTTAGCCAGGCCGACATTTCGACAACTCGAAAGTTTGGCGGTAGCGGTCTTGGGCTCTTCGTTTCGCAGCGACTCGCTCGCCTCTTGAAAGGTGACGTCATCATCGAACAGTCGAAAATCGGCGAAGGTACTACGTTCCGCGCGTCGGTTGTGGCCGAGCAAACCGTGGATGATCGCACGTTTAAAGTCTTGAAAGCCGAGGCAACGCCGGTAGCTCCGGTCGTCATGACTCGAGCGAGCCTGAACGGCGTTCAGATTCTTCTTGTCGATGATTCGCCCGACAACCGCCACTTGATTGCGACCTACCTCAAAAAGGTCGGCGCCACTGTCGCGTTCGCAGAGAACGGTCGAGAAGGTGTGAGTAAAGCCCTCTCTGGTCAGTATGACGTCGTCTTGATGGACATTCAGATGCCGATTCTTGATGGCAACAGTGCTATGAGAGAGCTTCGCGCGCACAATTACGCTGGGCCCGTCATTGCACTCACTGCGCACGCAATGCTCGAAGAACGCGAACATTCGCTTCAACTTGGCTTTGTTGACTATTTGACGAAACCGATCGATCGGGCTCTCTTAATCGCTACGATCGGCGCTCTCACAGCGAAATCGAAGTAGATCTTAATCGCGGTGCAGAGTTGCTTTCATAAACTCTTCGGTCACAACGGCAATCGTAAGTTCGCTCACGGCGCTAAACAGAACAACCGCACGTTTATCCAACACTCTATTTTCGCCGAGAAGGTCGAAAATCAGCTCGTGAACGATCGCATATTCTTTTCGAATCTGCTGAGCTGTGTAGTCGTCAGTCTCTGCGCGCTCGAGCGCGTGTTTTCTTGCGAGTTCGATCGATTTGTCGCGAGCCTTCGTTTCACCGTCTGACCGCATGTAATTCGCCGTCTGCTGAAGCACGTCTGGCAAGTGGTCCTTCAGAAAATAGGTGTCTTTGTCATGAGCTGCAGGGATTTCCGCACGCGCTAAACCGAGAAATGAGGCTACGATTTCACCTCGGTGATTGTCGATGAAATCGGCCAAATACTCTTTATTCACCAGAAAGTAGCTATGTCCATGCGAATCGACGAGTGTCATGCGCCCAGAGTGTCCCCCGAACACCATTTTCACACTCAATTTAACCAAATGTGATGAGAATCATGAGAAGCCGCCTGCGACTTGCTGTCTCTTTCACACATTCTCGGAACTCGTTTTCAATATTGCCCCCACACTCTACGATTGGAGCTTAACCGCGTTCGACCAGCTTCACAGCTGCGGTTTGGAGTTAGAAATGCCACGCCATGATCACGCTTCTTACTTGAAGAAGCCACGGAAGCGTCTTGAGCCGCCAAAATCCGTTCAGAAGATTCTCGATCTCAAGCCAACGCAGTTCGCGGTCGGCATGCTCGAAGTCGACGAGAAAGTGAAAGCCGTTGAGGACTTCTCCAAGAAAGAGCGTCGGCAATGGGTAAAGGACAACCCCGTGCCCGTTGTCATCTCGCCTTGGGGTGATCTCTACATCACAGATCACCATCACTTCCTCGTTGTTTGCTACCACCTCGATATCAAAAAAGTTCGGATCGAGGTCGTTGCAGACTACTCGAACTCGCGCATGTCGTACGAGCAATTCTGGAAACGCATGACTCGCATGCGCGCGGTTTACCCTTATTGCCAATTCGGCGAGGG
>CAJYOV010000459.1 GCA_913776405.1 Pseudobdellovibrionaceae bacterium | reverse complement strand
CATCGCGAGCAGCCGTCGTGCCCATTGGAGCACCTGGGTTGTTAAACCAGATCACATCAAAACCTTCGACATCTGAAGCCGTTAGGCCGCTCTTTGGCTCTTCGAGAAACTTGACGTTATCTTCCGTATCATAACGCTTCAAAAGGTTCAGAACGTACTGCGTATCCTCAGGGTCTTCTTTACCTGCGCCGGAATCGAGTACGACCAAGATTTTCGGATTCTTCGCAGGCGACGAGTATCGAATCACGGTCTCAGCAAGAAGCTGTGAGGAGAGTCCATTAATCACGAGCTGGTCGTCAGCTTCATCGCCGATCGCAAGAAGGATCGTGGTTACGGCGGGCTTCGACGTAAGCGGTGTTAGTTCGCAGGAGACGCCATCACAAACGCCGAGCTTACCTAACGGCATCTCGGCGAACTGAACGTTGCTGCAGTTTTGAAAGAGGATCAAGGGGAGCGACGCTGCGATGATGAAACCAACTCGTTTAAGCATATCCCTAGTCATTTCAAGGCTCGTACCTGACGAGACCTGATTTAATTCGCGGCCGCGGGTGCATCTCTGTCGATGCTCCGGATTTTGAGTGGGAGTTAGACGTACCGATTTGAGATTGCCACACTCGACCCTATTGCGGCGGCACACCTATTGATTCTAACGGTAAGAGAAGTCTCGATACTCGGGTCGAAAGGTCCTTTCCTTTCGTTTCCCACCTTTTGAGTGTCGAAGTAGTAGACATCGTACGAGCGGAGTTGCGCATGCATGCTGGCGGGAAGCTCTCAGATACGTGTGCACAGGTCGTCTCGCAAGGTAAGCCGACGATGGCGAACGCATGCGTGAAATGATGTCGTGTTCGACACGAAACTAAAGCAGAGCGTTCACCACAATTGGTTTTCATTTGCATAGTCTAGCTCTCAGGTCCCATGGACTAGAAGGAGTTAGACATGCAGATTTATGACGAATTGACCAAAGATCATCGCAAAGTAATGGAGCTCCTCAATAAGCTTCTCTCGCACGCTGATTCATCAGCAGAAACTCGTAACGCACTGATCACAGAAATCCGTGACGAATTGATCCCGCACTCGCGCGCGGAAGAAGCAGTCTTCTACAATTCGCTGCGTGAGATTCCTGAAGTGAAGTCAATGGTTATGCACGGATATACGGAGCATATGGAAGCGGAGACTCTTCTGCGTACATTGCAGGTAACAGGTAAAGTCGATGCTGGCTGGCGGACAACGGCTGAGAAGCTAAGAGACGCGCTTGCTCACCACATTGAAGAAGAAGAGACAGAAATCTTTGCGGCAGCTAAGCAAGTTCTCGCAAAAGAAGAGGCTGAAATGATCGGCCAAGCGTTTGTTGAAATGAAGCCGCAGATTAAAGAACAAGGCTTCATGGGTACGACAATCGACATGATCGCGAATCTTCTTCCACAGCGTTTTTCAGGCGCGTTTAAGAACTTCGCTGTTACATCGAAGCACTGATTTCACTTAAGAACTGATTTATTCCAGACCGAAGCTGACGATATCGCCGATCAAGAAACTTAAGACGCGAGCGTCAGCTTCGAGTTCCTCTCTAGATGCGGTCGCCATCCGCGCGATGTGCGCTTTTGCCTTCAGCCAAAGAGCCATGTGGTGCGCATTGTCTTTCTTGATGCATCTCTCTTCTATCGCTTGAATAAATGCAGCAGGCGTCTCCCTCTCAAGCGCTCTTAAGAAATCAAGAGCAAGCACGTTTGTCGTACCTTCCCAGATTGAAAACACTTGAGCATCACGTAAAAGGCGCGGAATACCAGTGTCTTCGATGTAGCCTGCGCCACCGAAAGATTCAACAATCTCACTCACACCTAAAACACAGTGTTTGGCCGTATAGAGCTTTGCTATCGGTGTTAAAGCTCTTAGCAGAATACGTTCAGCTTCTGATGCGGTTTCGCATTCATCTTTCCCCAAAAGATGGGCAACGAAAAACGTCAAATCAAAACAACGTTTAAATTGCTCTTCGAGTTCATGCAGAGTTTTTCGGTGTAACGGCTGATCACTCAATTTTTTTCCAAAGGCAACTCGCACCTGAGCATAGCTTTGTGCCAAGTCGAGAGCGCGGCGATAGTGACCAATTGAACAAACCGAGTTGTAAACCCGCGTGATATTGAAGAGAGAAGAGATTTTCCGAACACCGCCCCCTTCACCGCCAACGAGCTTCGCGGGCGTTCCGTTCAGACGCAGTTCAGCGGTTGGAAGAGCGTCGGTTCCAAGTTTTTCTTTGAGTCTTAGAACTTCGATATTCTTCAAGCGCTGGTTTGAGTCACGAAGCTCTGTGTAGAACAGTGAAAGACCACGGCTTCCATCTTCAGCGCCCTCAGGACGAGCCAACAACATCGCCATCTGCGATGTCGTTGCTGAAGTGAACCATTTAACTCCGTTCAAAGACCAATCGAAAGTCGTGGGCGTCGCCGCAGACTTCGATTCGCGAGACGGCTCGCGTCGCGCAGCGCGCGTCGATGTTCCGGAAACATCGGAGCCTCCGGTCCTTTCAGTCATCCATTGACCGGACGTCCAGAACTCGCGGGGATCGCGAGACGTCAGATGCTTGAAGGCGCCATTTTTCAACTCATCGTCGCCGTAGAGTTCAATCGCACGTGCAGCGCCATCGGTCATCGCAAGCGGGCACGACACAAACGCGCTCGAAGGGTGAAAGAGATAGAGAAGCGCAGCTTGATACACACGCGAGTACTCGCCGAACTTTCTCTCGTAGGCGCAAGCCACGATCCCTTCGGTTGCAGCTGCATCCTCTAGATGCTTCCAACCTTCAGAGTTTTGGATCTTATCAATTCGCGTTCCCCATGCATCGAAGGGGGTGTGTGTAGGTGGGTTCGACTCCGCTTCGCGGCTCCACTTCAACCAGTCGGTAACGGCGAGTTCGCCGACATGCTTCAAATGCGGATGAATTTTTTGAAAGATGTCGCTCGGTAGTAAGCGCCTCAAGGACTTTTCAAGATAAGGGTCGTGAGTGAACGTATTCTTCAGTTCTGGGCCGGCTTGAATGAAGTCCATCCGTCAATCGTCTGGCACAAGTTCCAAAAAGAAAAGCCCTAAACATCACCGCTTTGAAGCGATTCTGTTCAGGGCTTAAGGGCTGATGACGTACGGAGGGCCTCCGCCTTTAGCTCACCGGCCGAATGAGATTACAAGTTGAACGAGAGACCTGCCAAGAGAGCGATACCTTGGTAGTCAGTCAAATCACCATTGTCGGTGAAGAGACGGTTGTAAGTTGCATCGAGGATGACAGCTGAGCTGCGACCGAGTGGAATCGCGCCGCCGATACCGCCGACTGCCATGAGGTTGAAGTCGTTGTTGCCAGCGCCGTTAGCAACGAATGGCATTGCGCCAGCTTTCACGAAGAATGTTTCGTGTGGGCGACCTGTCATGTTCCATTTCGCGAGAAGTGGAATACCCCAAGTGTCGATCGAGCCCGCTACGTTACCGTTGTTCGAGTCCGCGTTCGCTTGAAGAGTCAAAAGACCTGTTTCAAACGCCCAAGTACCTTTACCGAAATCGGCAAGAACACCTGCAGAGTAAGAATCGCCGAAGTTGTCAGTCGAAACTTTGTTGTCGACCGTGAAGCTCGAAGTACCGAACACAGGTGCTACGCGAACAGAAGAATCAATCACGCGAGGTAATGAACCTGTCGTCGTACCTGTTTCTTGTGCGTTTGCGAATGAACCGAATGCGATGAGAGTCATCGCTACTGCTGTCGATAAACCTTTGAACATTTGAATCCTCCTTGGAAATGCGAAACGAGACACGTCCCTAGCTCAGCACTAGGGTCTGTCACTTTCAAATTTCGGAGGGTGTTGTGATTTAAATCGAATAGTCGAACGCGTGCTGGTTAACGAACCGCCGCGCGAATTCCACAACCGAGCGCGAGGGTCTCAGTGTAGGTGAGGCAAAACGACAAAGCTCAGGTTAGCCGAAGAACGCTCGAACGAACTGCGTAAATAAAACGAAGGAAGCAAATGAAAGCGCGAAGGCGAGGGCGGCTTGGCGAGCTCGATTAGCGGCAACGGCTGTAGCGACCTTATTCATAACAACTCCTGGCGAATGAACGTTCTGCCTCCTACTGATCGGCTTTCGTTTGTGGCCCATAAGCCACAGAAGGAAGAAAAGACAATTTTTCGGAACAATGTCAGTAACCCTCCGATCTGGCGGCCTTTTGATCAAACTGAGACGTCTCAGGATTGAACAAGTGAGCTTCTTACTGTAGGGTTGCGGACTGGATTTACAGGGCGATTGCGAGCCAGGGTCTGAGTTCACCTTCACGGTGGGCTTAGACCGACGTTCGAGGAAAGTCCGGACTCCGAAGGACAGTGCAGGGGTTAACGACCCCCCGGTGTAAGCCGAGGAACAGTGGAACAGAGAGAATGTCTTAGTAGCTATGAGCCCGAGGCCGGCAAGGGAAGCCCCGGGGGAGCAAACGGAGTGAAAACAGCCAAACTCTGCACGGAGCAAGATCAAATAGGGAAACGTCGGCCAGTTGTGCTGCCAGCGTTGCGGTCCGCAGCGAAGTTTCCGGGTACGATTGCTAAAGCGCCTGAGTAATCAGTCGCATAGAGGAATAGTTGCCTCCTCTCATAAAGCGATGTCGATCGCTCGAGAGAAGACAGAATCCGGCTTACGGTAAATCCAGTCGACATTTCCGGGGCTTTCGCGCGAAAGCGCAGAGCCCCGAATCTTTTTTTCGCTTCCGCTCCGCAGAGGACTTTGCTCCTTCGCTTTGCTCAGTCGTCAATACCAAGGGCTTTGCCTTTACTTGCAGGCGCTGGAGTCTTTGGGTTTCCAGTAGGTGTTCGAGAGGAGAACGCTCGGGTTGCCGCCGCGTGTTTCTACTTGGGTGAGGCAATAGAGCGTGCCGTCGCCGCGACCTTCTTCTTTCGTCGTCTCTTTATAAAGGATGAATGTGATCTGGGCGTCGATGTCAGTGGTGCGCTGCTCGCACGGCGTATCTCGCTGCTCACTCCGAAGAGCGAGCGTCTCGTTGAAGACGCCGAGATCCTTCATGCGGAAGACTTCTTCGCAAGCGTAGTGGTCCATCGCTGGCTCGATCTCAGTCATTTGGACGTCGCGAGCGGCGATGTGAATCGGGCGGGTTGTCTTCGATATCATCCAGAAGTCTTGTTGGCCGCTCGCTCGGGCGAGAACAGGTGTGGATAAAGCTGCGAGTAGTGTGAAAAGAATCAGATTCATCGGGTCTCCTTTCCACAGACGATTTAGTTCAAAGAGTGGACTTATAAAAATATATAGTTTGAATGAATTCGATGCTAAAAAGGCATCGATGAATCTCAACCATCTTCGCTACTTCTATGTCGTTGCTCAGGAGCGCGGGTTTACCGCAGCTTCGCGTGCTCTTCGCATTCAGCAGCCTGCGATCAGCCGCATGGTGAAGCAGCTCGAAGACGATTTCGGTTTTAAACTTTTTGAGAAAGTCGGCAGAAACGTCAGGTTGACCTCACGTGGCCAAGACGTCTTCCGTCACTGCCAGAAAATCTTCGGCGACATCGAATTACTTGAGGCCTCAGTCAAAGAAGTTTCGGGCGAACTAAAAGGTCCGCTAGTCCTAGGTGCCGCTGAACCGGTCGCGAGCCACTTCTTGCCACGGGCGCTTGCGGTCTTTACGGCTAGCCATGCGCGTGTGCAGCCGACGATGCTGACGGCAACGGCGTCTTCAATCGTGAACCGATTGGTGAAGGGTGAGCTCGAACTCGCATTTTTGTTTCACACACCGACATTACCAGCGTCGATCCAAGTCGTGCGGAAGCTAAAAACACGTTTTCGCTTCGTCGTTCGCCGCGATCTTCAGAAGGATCGACCGACACTCTCCAAATTTATCGGCTCTCGCGAAGTAGATGACGTGACGGCGTCGAGGTTTCCGGCGCTGACACTGCTAAAGAAGTCAGTCCCCGAAGCGACTTTAAAGATTTCCTCGAATAATTTGACTGCGCACAAGCAACTCGTGCTTGAAGGCGCAGGCGTTTCGATCCTTCCGGAATTTCTTGTGAAAGAAGAACTTAAGAACGGCAGGTTGGCCGAACTTTTCCCCAAATCGCCATTCGTTTACGATCTTAAAATCTTGAAAAGGCGTGCGACCGAACTTTCTCCCGTCGCACGAAGCTTCTTAGAAATTATCGAAAATTGATTCCGTGCTGCCTGTATTCGAACGTTTAAACATGAACGGATAGCTAACTTTGACAGGCACATTCCCGAAGGGCTTCGCGAAGCTTAAAGACTTCATCACTTCATTCACGCATTTCGGAAGCTTGTCTCCGCCTCGGCTCGCAACCGTCTCAGCCTTGGTGACATGACCATCTACATCGATCTGAAATTTCGTCATCGTGCGAATCGGCTCAACTGTGTAGCCAGGGTCTGTGAAAGTGCTCTCGTAACAGGCTCGAGCTTTGCCGATTGAATCGCGTTCGATCACGCAAGCGATGTAATTGCGATCTAAACCATCTCGTTCGGCCGCCTCCGACTTCGCCGGATCTTCCGGAACACAGACGACAGGCTCCTGCTTCGGGACCGATGAACAAGAGGATGCGAGTGCGGCGACTGAAACGGCTAGAAGTAAAAAGAGAAATTTCATAAGCGGGTATCTAGCATGCGGATGACGCGCCGGTCTTCAAAAAGGAGCCTGGCACCTTCCGGATTTCG
>CAJYOV010000458.1 GCA_913776405.1 Pseudobdellovibrionaceae bacterium | reverse complement strand
CCCGTGAAGCGCACGACCGAGCGAGCCGTACCTGCATCTACAATTTCAACTCGGCCATCGCCGGTCGATTGATCGAGAAACCCTTTCGGCAAGAGCGAACGCCCATCGCGAATCGTGATGGAATCGTTCGCAGCACCTTTGGCGTCTGAATAAACCGTGTTCTCGCGGCCGCAGCCCGAGAGCAGGCTGACTGCGAGAGACACCAGCAAAAATGAAGCTTTTGACCCAACACGGATATCCATACTCAATTAGGGTGCAAAAAGGGCGCTCGCGCACCCTAGGTGTATGAACGCTAAGCCCCGATGGTGAGTGTCAAAAAAGCTGACAGCATTATGGACCAACCGCGCCAGGTTGGCGCTCGCGGAAGACTCCCGCGACGCTTTGTTGAAGGTGTTTGCACACTCGCCCCAGCAAGAGCTGAGAGAGGGACAAAGAGCGCGCACCGAGGCGCAAAAAGAGCATCCAAAAAGAGGAAGACGTGATAGGCGTTTGAGGGTGATGAAGCAACGCTCTCTCCTCTGGCAATCTGTCTTTTCGCGGCCCGGTTTTCGGGTTCTCGTGCTTGCGGTGGCACTCACGTCTGCTCTTGCGGGGCTCTTGAGCCCGTTCTTTCAAAAGTTGTTCGTCGATCGGCTTCTCGGTGCTGAAAGCTTGGCCCACGGCCTTTTAGGTCTTGAGTGGACTGAGACCGCAAACCCAGTTTGGCTTGTCGCGGTTGCTTTCGTTTTTACGTTGATGGCGCAAGCGACAGGTGTGCTCGCTTCTTACATCGCGATCAACGAAGGGCTGATTCTCCAGCGCAATTTCTCGGACCGTCTTTATCGGAAAATGCTCGCGATTCGCTCTGATCAGCTTGGCTCAACCACCGTCGGTGAAGTCGTTTCCGTGTACGCGACAGACGTTCCAGGCGGCACGGCTTTGATCGATCAGGTTTTGCCGATGCTCGCCAGCATCATCTTCCCACTCTTGTTTGCGCCCCTTGCGATCAAGTGGATCTGCGGAATTCCGGTAATCTCGACGCTTCTCGTGATGGCTGGCATCATCGCTGTAACGCTCGTTCTCTCGACTCGGCAGTCGCGGTTCTTCTATCGTTTCAAGCAGCTTGCCGCAGAACGTACGGGGCTTGTGAACGAATGGGTTCAGAACATCCGTCTCCTCCGAATCCTCGGATGGATCGAGAACTTCGAAACAAAAATATTCGCCAAGCGCGAAGAAGAAACGATCAATCGTGTTCGCATGGTGACCAACGGGCAGCTCATGAACGCCTTCGGCTCATCGATCAACTTTGTGATCAATGTCGTAGGCGTTGCGACTTTGATTTTCTCAAGGCCGCAATCGGTTACGCCCGGCGAATTATTCGCGCTCCTCTGGATCTTCGGCGTTTTCTTGTCGCGGCCCTTCCGTCAGATTCCTTGGGCGTTCACATTTACGCTCGACAGCTTGAGCTCTCTTAAGCGCGTTCAAGCTTTCTTGCGCCGCGCCTCCGATCCGACCGAAGTCGTCGCAGACGAAGATCGCCCGGTTCCAGCACCGCAGCCGACGGCGATTGAGATCGAAGGCCTGTCGCTTGAAATTGGCGGCCAAAAGCTTTTGAACGAGATCAATCTCTCGCTGCGCGCTGGCGAATTTGTAGCCGTCGTAGGCGAAGTCGGGAGTGGCAAATCACTTCTCGTTCTTTCGCTGGCCGGTGAAACGGGTGCCACATTCAAAAAATTTGAATTCAGAACTGATACGAAAGTCGAAGACGCGCTTGCGATGTCCGTTGATGAACGACGCCGTCATTTCGCATTCGTGGGGCAAGACGGCTTTGTCATGAGCGCAACCCTTCGAGAGAACGTGGCGTTCCGGTATGAAGCTGTGGGTGATACAGCGAAAGTGGTTGAGTCTCTTGAAACAGCGCAGTTCCGAGTTCAGGGCGAGCATCTGACCGATGGCCTCGACACGGAGATCGGTGAGCGCGGCGTGAATCTTTCAGGCGGTCAGCGTCAGCGAGTAGCGCTTGCGCGCGCTCACTATTTGGATCGCCCCATTTTCTTGCTCGACGATTGTTTGAGCGCCGTCGATGTCGATACCGAGAGGTTGCTCATTTCAAATCTGATCGATGGGGCCTGGGCCGGTCGTACACGACTCTTAATCACGCATCGGCTGTCCGTGCTTGAGAAAGTCGACCGTATCTTGTTCATGGAAAAAGGGCGCATTGCAGATCAAGGGACTTTTGAAGAACTCCTTGAGAGATCGAGTTCAATGCGAGACTTCGTAGCGAGCGTCCGGAGATCAGATAAAGCAGCAGCGAAAGGAGGGCTTGATGGCAAAGACGAAGTCG
>CAJYOV010000457.1 GCA_913776405.1 Pseudobdellovibrionaceae bacterium | reverse complement strand
AGGTCGCCGCCGAGGCCGGTCATGAGTTTTTTTGAAATGGGCATGCCGAGGCCGGTGCCCTTTTGGTGGCGGGAGATGTGGCCGACGGTTTCGAATTCGTTGAAGACGGAGGTGATGCGGTCTTGAGGAATACCGGGACCCGTATCGGTAATGCGAATGCGTACATTGCCCGTCATGGGTGCTGTTTCGATTCGCACCGTTACGGTTCCGCCCGCGCGGTTGTATTTCACAGCATTGCTTAAAACGTTGTTGATGACTTCTTTGATGCGAAGTTTGTCCGCCCACGCGAGCGCAGGTAGATTCGGCTCAACCCAATCGAGCGTGACCGATGCTTGTGCCGCTGCCTGCTCGTAGTTAGCGATTAGGCGCCCGACCAATTGCGCAAGATCGAGGTGTTCGACGTAGAAATCCATTTTGCCCGCGCGGATTTTGGCGAAGTCCAAAATGTCGTTCACGAGTTCCATCAGCTCTAAACCTTGAGCGTGAATCGTACGAATGAAATCTTCTTTTTGAGTTTCGCTCTCGTAGAGCTTCAAGGTCAAAACTTCGGCGGTCGCAACGATCGCGGAAAGAGGTGTTCGCAGCTCGTGAGACGTCAGTGCAAGGAATTTGTCTTTCGCGTGATCGAGCTGCTTTAATTGTTCGTTCTGTTGAAGAAGTTCCGTGAACGCGCGGTGGATTTCTTCTTGTTTGGCTTGAATGTCGCGCTGGAGCTTCTTTTGCACGGTGATGTCTTGAAACATCAAAACGATGACGGTCTCCCCGCCTTCGAGTGTTGCATGCTTAACACCCAAATTCGCCACAAAGACGTGCCCGTTTTTCTTCTTCATCAGAACGTCTTGGTACAAACCCTCGTTCTGTAAAAAGTCGACCGTGAACGCACGCGCAAATCCAGGCTTCGATTCGGTTGTGAGAAGTTCGTCGAGTTCGAGCGGAATCTCAGTCGCGGAATCGTCGTTTAAAGCGAAGCCAGCGTAAGCCGTGTCGATTGAGCCATCGAGGGCGACTTTTAGAACGTCAGAACCTGCTTGCGGGATTTCGAGAACTTCCGAAGCCAATCGGTTTATGTAAAGGCAACTGCCGCCGATCGCCGGGAACGCAACGATGCCCATAATGGCTTCTTGGGCGATGACCGAAAGAATTTGTGATTGGTCTTTCATGCGGCCCCGCCCCTCAAATCCTTCAGTCCTGGCTTCCGATGATTTTCAAGAAATTCTCAGCGTCTTTGATCGAGTCGCGGATTTTGAGGATCAATTCTTTCAAACCGTCAGGCGTAATTCTTAAACGCTCAAGCAGATCTTTAGGAACGCCCAGAACTTTGGAGTGGCCGCTGTTTCCAAATTGCAGCGCGTGGATGAGCAAGTTTGACAGATAAACGATATCGACAATGTTGTTCATCTCAGACGAGAGACCGCCGCGGAGGTTCGCCTCTCGCTGATGGTGATGGGCCGCACTCGCCTGAATGATTGCGGGCAAACGCCACTTAGATGCGAGCTCTCGACCGATCACCGTGTGCTTCGGCGCAGCCATTTGCTCTTCCGCTTCGTGAAGGCTCAAGCCGTTTGCCTTCGCAAACGCGATCGTTTCTCCAAAGACATCAGGAGCGATGATGTAGCTTGCAACCTTCCCCATGTCGTGAACAAGGCCGCAGGTAAACAAGTCTGAGGGCGTCTTGTAACTCACAAAGCGCGCCGTCGTTTCTGCGGTCATCGCGACGCCAATCGCATGTTTCCAAAACTGCGTGAGATCAAACGCATTCGATGACTTCGCATCGAGAGCCGTAATGATCGAGGCTGACAGCACGAGCTGGTGAATCGTATCGTAACCGATGTAGCCAATAGCGCGTTGAAGCGAAGTCACGCCGCCGGGGATCGCGTAGTAAGCCGAGTTTGCGAGTTTCAGAACTTTCGTCGTCAAACTTTGATCGTTCGACATGATTTTCTGAATGTCGCCTGTCGACGACATCGGGTCATTGATCACGCGGCTCAACTCATAAACGATCGTTGGCAAAGTTGGAAGTTCATCCAACCTGTCGACAATCGATTGTGCGTTCATTTTTACGGCCGCGCCCATGACGTTCTCGTTCCGATCTTAGCTTGCAAGTTGTGGGAAGACTTTTTGTGGAAAGAGCTCTTGCATCTTCGCGCACACACGCTTGTAGGTGACCGGCTTCAGGATATAGCCGTTCACTTTCAGGTTCTTGGCTTCAAAAATATAGTCTTTGTCTGAAACTGCCGTGACCAGGACGAACGGAAGCTCTTTGAACTGGGCATCGTTTCTCGTGCGACGAAGAAATTCGAGGCCGTCCATATTCGGCATCATCAAATCAGAGACGATCGCAACAACGTTCGCATCGCGATTTTCGTTCAGAGCTTTCCACGCGACATCACCGTCTCGACACTCGATGACGTTGTAGCCGAGTTTACGAAGCAACAAGACGAGAATCTGGCGGTTTGGATCTGAGTCTTCCGCAACGATGACGGTTTCGAGCTTCTCGTTAGCTTCTAAAGAACTTCCCGACGAATTTTCCGAAGTCTGATTCGACATTTAATCGCACTCCCGT
>CAJYOV010000456.1 GCA_913776405.1 Pseudobdellovibrionaceae bacterium | reverse complement strand
TCGATGCAAAGTCAGTAGCGACGACTGCAGGTAACTTGAAGCCGCTTCTCGGTGCCCATGCAATCGAAGCGCTTCAAGGCGATATCTTTAAAGCATCACCGCTTGCGGGCGATGAAACACGCTGGATGATCGCGAACCCACCATACGGTGAGCGTCTCAAGATCGAAGGGCCGCTGAAGGAGTATTACGAAGCTCTCTTCGCCGCCTGCGAATCCTTCGCGCGACCTGAGCGCGCTTGCTTCGTTTTGCCAGAAACCGCGGCGCCAACGAAGCTTCGCGCGCCTCGCAACTGGAAGCTGATCGACAGCTTCCGCTTCCAAAACGGCGGCCTACCAGTTGTTGCGCTCCAATACGTTCGCTCAAAATAAAAAAAAGCCCCTGCGGTTCGCAGAGGCTTTTGATGCGCCGAGTGGCAAAAAGGTACGCGGTACCTTCTAGCGTTTGTAGAGTTCGGCGTAGACGGGCCAGTGGTCGCTCACGCCGAGTGATGGTGGCTCGAAGCGCTGAGGCTCGCCAAACTTATTTACGTGGTCGCGGACAGGTGCTGGGACCGTGATCGACGCGGTATCGAGGGCCCAAGCAGAAGTGCCGCGAGATTCGTCGAGAAGCGGCGAGAACGCCAGGATGTCGAGGAACGACCATGTGCGCTTGTAGACTTCGGTACCTTTGCAGTCTTTGCAGCCGACGATGTTCGAGACGAGCCAGTTGTTGGCGAGATCTTTCGAGATGTAGCCAGTCGTCAAATCTTCTTCAGCGGTGATGTTGAAGTCACCACCTGCGATTGCAACGACGTCTTTCGGCAGATTTGCTTTCAAACGGTTGAGTTCTGCGATTGCTTGTTTACGAAGGTAAGACGGGTTGCTTTGCGATGGGAAGTGCCCAACGAAGTAAGCGACCTTCGTGCCGTCTGGAAGAAGAAGGCGAACTTCCAAGATACCGCGTGAGCGTGCGCCTTGTTTGTCCGGTTGGCCTTTGTCATTTACGTAAGGAACGATGTGGAGCTGAGCCTTGTCCCATTGAGGGAAGCGGCTCAAGAGACCCGGGTCGATGCCGCGAGTGTCTGGGCCTTCGATCAAAACCACCGTTTGATAACCCAGGTCTTTCAGCTTGCGCTCGTTAAGCTGCGTGAGTGCGTTGATGTTCTCAACTTCGACCACTGAGAGGATATCAGGGCCGCGGCCCGCGTTGACGTTGCGAACAACTTCCGCGATGCGAGTCATCTTCGTCTCGAAGACTTGTTCGCTCCAGTCGGTGTCACGGCACTCCTGCTTGAAGTAGTCGTTCGACATTTGATCGCATTTTGCCATCACTTCTGGATGCGCTTTTTTGTAAGCGAGCGGCAAGAACGTTTCGTCGTCGCGGTCAGCGTCGTCAACGGTATCGAAGAAATTCTCTACGTTGAACGTCATGACCGAAATACGAGATTTCATGTCGGTTGGTTTTTTGTTGATGGATGTATTGGAAGATGCGTGTGCTGAGAGACCAGTAGCCAGGACGAATGCCAGAACGAGTGCGCCAGACGAGATCGCGGACTTAAAGAACCGTTTCATACTTCCCCCTCGAGTTGCCCCTTGGCCGAATGAAATAGTCCCAAAACTCGAAGGACACAATAGAAGAACTGAGGTGTTTTGTCAGGATTCGATAAAGACGATCTGGCGCCGTTATTTCGGTGCAGAAACTTTGAGCGAGCGGCGTTGGATGAACTTGTAGACGAGGAAGACCACAAGCAAAACCGCGAAGGTTGAGAAGAGAACGATTTTGAATTTACCGAAGTAACGCAGGATCGTTTCGC
Source organism: Pseudobdellovibrionaceae bacterium (assembly GCA_913776405.1). GTDB lineage: Bacteria > Bdellovibrionota > Bdellovibrionia > Bdellovibrionales > JAMPXM01 > CAJYOV01. The sequence goes on along the minus strand of CAJYOV010000456.1, from coordinate 427 downwards.
CGTAGAGAGAGACTAGGAGGACTTGGGTCGGCACCGAAATCCCGGCCGCGATGATATCGACACCGAAGAAGCGCCAAGGTGAAAGCCCCATTGCCCCGCACATCAAGTGGCCTGGGAAACGCACGCCAGGTGTAAAGCGAAACGCGAAGACCGCCCATGCGCCGTACTTGCGTGTCCAACGCTGGATGCGATCGAGCGCGTTCTCGCTGATGAGACGGGCAAACCATTTCATCTTGAACATCCTCGGCCCGAACTTCTTGCCGAGGACATAGATGAGGAAGTCGGCCCCCACGACCGCAAGAAACGAAACTGCGGCAAGCACGTAGATATTGACGGGAGTAGCACCTGGGTAAGGCGGCGGATAGTCGTCAGGGTGGAGAGACATGTGGCCAACGAAGCCGGCACTGACGAGAACGATCTCTTCCGG
>CAJYOV010000455.1 GCA_913776405.1 Pseudobdellovibrionaceae bacterium | reverse complement strand
CCCTAGACCTTGGCCCTGGTGTTCCGGTGTGATGAAGGCCTCGATCACATTCAATCCCTTTTTTCCAAAGAGCGGCGAACTTTCAGCCGCTAGCACGCCGACCCATTTTTCGCCTTGGAAGAGACAGGCAAGAAGACCTTTCGCTGCGGCTGTTTCGAGATCATCTTTCGTCTCAGGCGTTACGAACGGCGCAAGCTTCGGGGAGGAGGCGCGCCAAGCCGTGTAGGCTTTTTCGTATGTCTCAAAGAAAGGTGTGAACGAGTTTTCGAAGCGGATATCGAACGAGGCAGGGAGCTTCAATGGCGCTGAGTCCGCCATCGGGCCTGCGAGGATCGTTGACCAATTTGAAGTTTGGCTAAGCGACTGACCGGGCGCTTCCCAGAATGTGAAGCCGCGAGGAGCCGAGAGAGCGAACGTCTCGCGCACGAGTTTCTTAAGCGTGGCGAGAGCGCCATCTTGATCGGGCCGGAAGTTGAGCTTCAGCGCGACAAACGGAAAGCCAAGATCTAGATGTTTAAAACGAAGACCCGCGATCACCACACGCGTCCCGTCGTTATAAAGAACTCGCTCTTTCAAATCATCAGCAGAGAGTTGAACGCCAAGGCGTTCGAGACGTTCTTTTACAATCTCGGGGCTCGCCAACTGCGCGAGCGACTCCAAATCTTCGTACTCAGACTCAAAAACGCTCTGCGGATCGAAGAGATCGGGGAGATACTCCAACACAGGTTTGGAAAATGATTTCGAGAGTTCTTTGCTGAGTCCAAACGGGCGCATGGCGAGAGCGTAGCGCGCCTTCGACTATGAGCCAAGCCTTTGGTCGTTTGTTTCAATTTACGGGTTCAGGCTGCTGCAGTTTTCCGAGGCACAAGTTCTTCGCAGCGAGCAAGAATTGTCAGCCTTGCACTTTCTCGATGTTGCAGGAGTTCAGGCAACTTTGTCACTCGTACGATTTCGTAGAGCTGGATCACGCGCTCTAAATTGACAAGAAGCGGTTTCGTCGTGCCACGAGAGAGCGGGTACTTGGGTGCTTCGAGTCCGAGCTCAGCAGATCGTCTGACAGTTTCGATCCAATCAAGCTCCGTTTGCGTTAAGTAGATCAGAGGCGTCGGGCCAAGTACCGGCGTTGCAAGTTCGACTTCCGTCTGCGCATCAAGATTTGCTTTCAAAGTGCGTAGTTCACGCAAGATGCCATTCAGTTCAGTGACGATGACCTCGCCATGTTTCGTGGTCACTGTCTTTCGCCACGAGACACAGAAATCCTCAAACTCTAAGTTCTGTTCTTTCTCGAAAGGGGCTGGGTTTGTCAGCGATTGAAGCGTTTGCGTAAGGGTTTCAATCGAGATCGTCGACGAGTCGGTCTTGAGGCTGACTCGCATGAGGTTGTGCGCCCAGCTAGCAAGAGCAGAGATCGACTCTTCCGCGACAGAGGCTGTGCGAAACGTGAGGTGAAAGGCTTTGAATGTTTCTGAATCGAGCGGACGTTCGAAGGCTCGATCTAAATCAGACTTTTTTCGACTGCGACGAGGTTTGGAGAAATAGTCTTCAAGAGCGGCCGAGAACTGTTGAAAATTCTGACTCCACAGATCTTCATTTCTGCACGTCTTGTAGAGCTGAAACGCTTTCGTCGGATTCGGAAACGCCTGATCCAGAAGAGAGTCGATATTTTGTTCGAGCAGTCTCGGAAACTGCGCCCACATCTCACGTATCATGAGAAAACAGTAACAGTTGCCTGGTGTACGCGCGACGTTTCGTAAACTGTCGATTGCCTGGCCACCGAGCCGCATTTGGGGTGCTCCGAGACGTCGTGATCTTGTATTTTTCGCACTCGGAACTTGAGGCGGCCGGCCAGAAAGTCGCAAAACTTTCTCAGAACGAGTCAGGGGGCCCGGCTGCGCTCGGGATCGAGGCCAAATCCTTCGACAATTCAGCAGCCTGTGGCTAGAACCAACGCCTATGAAAAGAACGGTTTTCGCTCTTGCGGCTTTGGCGATGGGTTTCAGTGCGGCTTCTCTCGGCTTCGTTTCTGAGGCTCATGCTCTCAAGCAAACGGGCCCAAGAAGCGTGCGCATTCGAGTCCTGACGTACAACATCAAGGGTCTTCCTGCTCTCATCAACCCAAGCTACGATACACGTCGCTACGAAGACATCGGCCGCATTCTCGCGAAGCGCAAAGAGCTTGGCACCGCACCGGACATCGTTCTCCTTCAAGAGTCGTTCGACGAAAAGACGGCCGATTTGCGCGCCGCTGCGAAGTACCCCTATTCCGCACAATGGCCGTCGTCTCAGAAGGTCATCAACAGCGGTCTATTCGTCTTGAGCGATTTCCCAATCGAAGCGAAAAGTTCGATTCTTTATGGAGATGCAGACTGCGGTACATGGGATTGCTTCGCATCTAAGGGCGCTCAAGCCGTTCGTGTTCGTCTGCCTGGCGTGCCGTACCCACTCACGTTGATCAACACGCACACTCAAAGTGGTACGAAGTACGAAGCCGCTCGCAGCGCTCAGTTGAAAGACCTCGCTCGTTACGTGCGAGACAGCTTCCCATCGAACTTAGCTTCGATTCTCGCGGGCGATTTAAATACGACGCCGTCTCAAGCTACCTTCCGCCAGTTTGAAGGCGATACGGGTCTTACAAGTGTCGGCCGCGTTTGTCTGACTGAGAAAAGTGGATGTGTTGTCGCGAACGGCACAGATCGCCAAATGGTGCTTGAGAAGTCGCTCGATCACTTCTTCATTCAGCCGGGCACAGTCCTTCACATTAAACCGATCGTTGTCGGGCGCACATTCGCGCAGCCGGTCGGCGGTCGTATGCTTTCAGACCATTTGGGTTACGAAGCGATTTACGAACTCAGCTGGTAATTACCGGCTCGGGCTTCGGCGATTCGGATTGGTGACGGGGCCACGGCCTGTCATGTTGGCTGCAGTCGCGGTCCCGCGCCAGTTCGAGAGCTTGAAGGAGCCGTCGCGGACTTTCGAGTACACGAGATCGACGTCGACCAGCGTGTTGTAGCCAGCCTTCGCGGCCATGTACGCAAGACGCATCGTAAGCACATCTTTGTCCTCACACTCATCGATTTGAAACTTCAAATCTGATCGTTTGATCAAACGCGTTTCTTTGCCTTGATCGGCAGAGAAAACGGTGACCTCTTTTGCGCGCTCCAAAATTTCATTGTAGGTCTCAAGCGCAGGAACGATTTCGGTTGTGTAGCAAGAGCTGCAGTAAGAACCGATGGGCGAGTTCGCTTCGGTGTAGTCAGCGAACTCGAACGTCTCGTCGCTTACGAATTCAAGGCATGACTTACAGATGCTTGAATCGCAAGAGCGGCAGGTGTTTGGAGCTTTCGAGGCGTTGCAGATAGCGCAAGGGGAGTTCGACATAAGATGAACAGTATAGCCGTTTCTCTCAGACGGAGGTAGGGGAAAGCCCTAACAAAAACCTGAAGATCGCCGGACCTACGACCAAGCTCTCAACAGAATCCTGACTTGAAGTGGCGGCAAGGTTTGTCAGGCTCTTAAACTGTAACTCACATCAAATACGAATTCCTGCCATGGAGGTAGTGATGCGCGGATGGATCCTTGCGCTTCTTTCGACAACAACTTTGGTTGCTTGCGGAACGAACGGTTATCAACCAAATGACTCGAGAACAGCTGTGGGCGCGGAAAATCCGCAGGCGGGTGCAGCACCCATCGCCCCCGACACTCCGTCAGCCCCTGATTCCGAAAGTGCGTTGGCTCTCGTTGAGCAATATCAGAAACGCTACTCAAAACTCGACGACACGCACACGAAGCTTGTCGATAATCGCGGCGAAGGCGATCAACGTCTTTACGGTGTTCGAAACTTCCGCGCCGTTTTGAACGGTGTCGTTTACCGAGGCGGCGCAAACAACGTCTACAACAAGTACGGAAAGCGCGATAACCGCAACCCACTCCCAAACGTCGGTCTCGAGAATCTTTGTAAAGAAGGCTTCAGCAACGCCGTCTATCTTTACTCGACGAACTTCGACAAAGCGCCGAAGTCTTGGAGCTGCGACTCGTTTCACGCGAAAAATGCGAAGCTAACCTACGCTCAAACTTCGCCGTACAACGAGGCGGGGATTAAGTCGATGTTCACAAAAATCATGACGACGATCAAAAACCCGAAGGTCGGCCCAACTTATCTTCATTGTTGGAACGGCTGGCACGCCTCGGGTCTCATCAGCGCGCTCATCTTGCGTCAGTTCTGCAACTACACGGGCGATCAAGCAGTAGCGTACTGGGATCTGAATACAGACGGCGCGAACACGGACCCAGCGTTCAAAAAGATTCGCCAACAGATTCGCGACTTCAAAGCGTATCCGGAATTTAAAATCGACGCGGCAACGCAAGCTGCAATCTGCGCTCAGCCTTAACCGGCTAACGAACACAGAAACGCGGGCGAGTTTTAAAGCGTTACAGATGTAACGCGGAAGCCGCCCTCGATGATCTCGTATTTCACTTCGGCACCGAGGATTTCGATGCCGAATTTCAAACCCGCGTTTTTAGCGTCCGTAGCCGGCAGTTGGCGCTTTTGGTACGCTGGGCGCGGGTCGAGTTCCATCATCTCTTGGATCATTGCGCGGAGCTCGTGATGATCGAGAAGAAACGTCAGCACCTTCGGCGAATAATCGACTTTATAACGGTCAATCGGCTGATCGGCCCATCCCGCATTCGCTGCGGGTATAGAATCGGCGTAAGGGATGTAGGGCTTCAAATCTAAGACAGGTGTTCCATCTAAGAGATCAACGCCGCTTACGTGAATTTCGGGCCCGCCGTGCGCTTCGTAATCGACCTTCTCAATTGAGACAGCACTAATTCCAA
>CAJYOV010000454.1 GCA_913776405.1 Pseudobdellovibrionaceae bacterium | reverse complement strand
CGCTTACCGCGAAGAGTTCGTGAAGATGAAAACCGAAATCGAAGGTTTGAAGTCACAGCTGGCTGCGGCTCAAGACAACCAGCGAAGAGCTTCAGAAGCTGCTGCAGCTTCAGCTGCAGCGAGCGAGAAAGACCCATTCGGCTCAGCCGAAGGCAAATTCGAGAAAAAGGCCTGGAGAGAGGCCATTCTCGATTACCAGCGCTACAGAAAAGAGAATCCGAAGGGCAAACACTTCTCGACAGCGACTTATAAGATCGGCGTTTCTTTCCAAGAGCTCGGAATGGTTGACGAAGCCCGCGCTTTCTACGAAGAAGTGATCTCAAAATTCCCGAAATCGAAAGACGCGACACGCGCGACAGCGAAGTTGAAGGGTCTTAAGAAGTAACGAGGCCCCGCTTTGCCGACCTTCCGTAAAATCCTTGCGATCGAAACCAGCTGCGACGACACGTCTGTAGCGATCGTAACGGCGGAAGGTCGCGTTCTGAACGTGATCTCGGCCCATCAGAATACCGCGCACGAAGCCTTCGGCGGCATTGTTCCCGAAATCGCCAGCCGCAATCACACGTATCACCTCATGCCTCTCGTCGATGAATGCTTAAAGCGTGCGAGCTTGGGCCTTCAAGACCTCGACGGCTTCGCCGTGACCTCGAAGCCAGGCCTGATCGGCTCGCTTCTCGTTGGGTTGGTCGCAACGAAAAGCCTTTCGCTTGCGACCGGCAAGCCCTTCATCGGCGTGAATCATCTCGAAGGGCATTTGCTAGCGCCGTTTTTGAAAGACGACTCTTACACGCCACCTGCTGATTTCGAGTACCCGTACATCGCTCTCGCCATTAGTGGCGGCCACACCTCGCTCTACCGAATCAATGGTTTGGGAGATTACGAAGTCTTGGGCCGCACCATCGACGATGCTGCGGGCGAAGCGTTCGATAAATTCGGTAAAACGGTTGGCCTCGGATTTCCTGGCGGCGTCCGAGTCGATCAAACAGCGAAAACAGGGTCAACGACTCGCTATTCTTTTCCGCGGTCGATGATCAAAGAAGATCACTTAAACTTTTCGTTCTCCGGTCTCAAAGCATCGGGTGTCCGTGCGGTTCAGGGCCTTTCTGAAGAAGAGCTTCAAGCGGCACTTCCGGATCTCTGCGCTTCGTTTCAAGAAGCGATTGTAGATGTGCTTTTGGATCGCCTTGATCGCGCCATGAAGCTTCACGGATTGAAACGTGCGGTCCTTACGGGTGGTGTTTCTGCCAACTCACGCTTGCGTGCGCGGGCAGAATCCTGGGCGTCAGAAAACGGCTATCAGTTGGTTGTTCCACCGATTCGCTACTGCACGGACAACGCGGCCATGATCGGATACGCAGGCATCGAGCGTCTCAACCGCGGCGAGACCTCAAGCCAAACGCTCGGTCCAGAGCCGCGCGCACCGCTTGGTGCTGCGCCGTTGCCAGAGAATTTGCCTGAGTGGCTCAAGAAAGCGAAGTCGTAATGAATCTCGTTCAGAAAACGCGCAAAGAACGAATCCTCGAGCGCCTTCGCGAACTCAATGCAGATCCGAAAAGGTCTCTCGGCCAAAACTTTTTGATCAGCGATCACGTCGTCGACAAGATTCTGTTCGCGGTCAAAGCGGAACCGTTTTCAGAAATGATTGAAGTCGGTCCGGGCCTCGGGGCATTGACCGAAGACCTCATTCCCGTAGCGGCTGAAAAAAACGCGCAACTCACTTTGATTGAACTTGATAGCAACTTTGCAGCCGAGTGGCGTAAGCGTTTTGCGAATGACGAGCGTCGGCGGGTGATTGAGGCCGATGCCCTTCAAGTCGATTGGTCGACACTGCAGCTTTCTCCGAACACGCTCTTTGTCTCGAATCTTCCCTATCAGATTTCGTCGAGCATCGCGGTTGAAAGAAGTATCGCGCCTGCGGGCCTGACTCGCATGATTCTGATGTTTCAAAAAGAAGTCGCACAACGAATTTCTGCCCGTGCGCGCACGGATGCCTATGGGCTTTTGACGGTCATCGTTCAGGCATTTTGGACCACATCGACTGTGAGTGATGCGAGCCCTGGCGACTTCCACCCGGCTCCGAATGTCGCTTCACGTGTGCTGCAGTTTCGTCGGCGCCCAGAGCCTGATTTCGGTAAGGGCACACCCATAGGCTTCTTGAAATTCGTGAAAGCAGGATTCTCTCATAGGCGGAAACTCCTCGCTCGGAACCTCGTTTCAGAGTATTTCCGCGGCGCTCCTGGGGCCGATAAGATTGAGCCCACCTTTACCAAACTTGGGCTCTTGCCTACGGCTCGCGCTGAAGAACTTGAACCGCAAAAGTGGATCGAGTTGTATCGCGAGATCTCCAATTGACCGTTGCCGCCCAAAGGCCGCACACTTGGCCCCGTGGCAGAACAGAAGACTTCACCCAAAAAACTGACGACAAAATTGATCGCGGACAATAAGAAAGCCCGCTTCGATTTTTCGATCATCGAAACCTTCGAGGCCGGTATCGAATTGACCGGCAGCGAAGTGAAGTCGCTCCGTGCCGGCGATGTGAATTTAAAAGACTCCTACATCGCGATGAAAAACGGTCAGGCGTATCTCCAAAACGCGCATATCAGCGAGTATCGAGCTTCAAGCTATCAAAACCATTTGCCGGAACGTCATCGCAAACTTCTCTTGAAAGCGACCGAGCTCTACAAGATCGATAAAGCGATTTCAGAGAAGGGCTACACTTGCGTTGCTTTGAAAATCTATTTCAAAGGGCAATGGGCGAAACTCGAAATTGGTTTGGCAAAGGGTAAGAAATCGGCCGACAAACGTGAGTCGATCAAAACCCGCGAAGCCGATCGCGAGCTTGCGCAAATTAAACGAAAGTTCCGCTAAGACTCCGCACCTTCAGACGACCTAGACCTTTGGTCGAGCCAGTGAGGGGTTTTCAACGCCTCTCAAAGCACCTACGACAGGGGAATGAAAAAGCCGACGTGTTTCCGATCGTTTCTGACGTTTACAACCTTTGTAGCGGTGTCGTCGGTCATTATCTCTTGCACAACGCCAAACTCCGCCGAGTCATCTGGAGAATTCTCATCCGAGACGAAGCCTGCGCAAGCGGGTGAAGTGCCCGACGAAGTCAGCCTCAAAGCGGATCGCTCAGTCTTCGAGAGCGAGCGAAAAAACATTTCAGAATCGACCAAGAAAGAAAACGACGAACTCGCGGCCGTTCTTTCGATGATGTCGAACCCTGATGAAGAGCCGAGCAAGGTTCGCGATCGTTTCAACACGGCTCTCAGAAAAAAACGGGACAAGAACGACAAGATGCTTCGCGAGCGACGCGAGTCTTTTATGAAAAAGCAGCGCGCTGACCGCGAAGCGTTTCTCAAACAATCGCAAACGGCTCGCACCGATTTCATGAAATCAAAGCACTCTCAAGACGAGAACAAAGCGTTCTTCGAGAAGCAGGAATCGAAACGCAAAGATTTCTTCGATGCCGCTAACGACGCGCTCAAAGAGTTCGATGCAAAAATGAATGAAGATCGAAAGACGTTCGAGGACTATGTGCGCGAGCGACAGAACACGTTCAACGCCTCTCTTCGGACCTACACGGAAACCTACCAAGATCGCCGAAACAACCTCGAGAAAAAGAAGCGCGCCGAACAAAGAGCACGCCAGCTTGAGCTTCGTAATGAGTCTACGACTTCAGTGCCAAATGGTAGTTCAAACAGTGCATCTGGCGCTTCATCGGACGCAAGCGATCCCCTCAACGAATGGAAGCAGATCCCGAAAATCCCGGGCACTGAGCTGACACCGAAAGGGAACTGAACCCTCAGCTTTCGTTCTTCCGCAGAAATGGCAAAACGAAGAAGGCGATTAAAGCCACGAGTCCGCTTAGCAAACTTAGTGCGCCGGAAACTTGCGCTGTCTTGAACCACTTCTGGTTTGGGCGCTTCAAGATCTTGAAGTCCTCGACGTACATGACTTCGCAGGCACCATTGCCGCGATCTGTGCGCACGGTGCTCGTCGTGCGTAACGGACCACTGTCAGTTGAATAGTCGACGAGTTGGCCGGTAGCCTCAATTTGGTCGCCGATGCGAACGCGCGCGAGTGCTCGGCGAATCTCGGGCGTGCTTGGTAAAACATGAGTGTTGGAGAGGCCATCTTGATCGAAGGCCGACCACGCTTCGGAGCTATCCGTCTGAACGTAGCAGGTCCAATCACCATTCCAAAAATCGAAGTCTCGTAAGTTCAAGCTCTTCGCGTTCGAGCCCCATATCACGCAGAGGTCGTTGGTGTTGAAGTAATCGCCAGCCTTCGCGTGTGTGATGTTGGTCAAAGATGAAGTTTCAGAGAGCGACACTACAAGCCCACGAAGACGGTATCGAAATTTCGGTGAGACACTGTAAGTGTGGCCGTTGATCGATTTCGTAAATGTTTTTAGATCGCGTTCTGCGAGCGATTGTTGAATAGGAGGCTCGAAATAAGGCCTCGAGTCTGAAATGTCTTTTGGAAGCCGTGTGGATTGCCAGTTGGCACAAAGAAAGATCGCTAAGCTTGCAAGACAGATCAGGCCTGCATTCTTGGCGATCTCAAAGTTCGTCACTTGCTCGATCTGTTAGAGCGAGAAGGTGTTGCGCTCACGCGACCGCGTTCTTGACGGCCGCCGACACGTTTCGACGGGCGAGGGCGCTTGGCTTGGCTAGCGTTTCTTGAAGAAGCGTCGCGAGATTCTGTTTTAGCGGAACGAGCGCGTTTCACTGGTGGAAGTTCGCGTTTATCTTGTTCGAATATTTTCGCGATGCCCTTTTCAGTGAGGAACACAAATTCACCGCGCTCGAGGCCCGATGGCATTTTCAGTTGGCCGATAGCGACACGCTGAAGTTTCAAAACGTCGAAGCCGATCTTTTCAAACATGAAACGGATCTGGCGGTTTTTACCTTCCGCGATGCCGATTTTGATCCAATCTTTCTCGCCGGTGCCTTTGCCGCGAACGCGTTCGACGATCTTCGCCGAAACGCGGCCCGATGGGATCGACACACCTGTCTTCAAGCGATTGAGGTGTTCATCCGTCGGACGGCCTGAAACTTTCACGAGGTAAAGTTTTACGATCTCTTCCTTCGGGTGGTTTACAGCTTGCGAGAAGTCACCATCGTTCGTGAGAAGGATCATGCCTTCGGAATCCCAGTCGAGACGACCGACCGGATACACGCGGACCGGGAGGCGTTGGAAGTAATCAGAGATCGACGGACGACCGAGTGGGTCGTTCATCGTCGTCACAACGTTCTTCGGTTTGTTGAAGAGGATGTAGACTTTTTCGCCTTGGGCTTTTACGGGCTTGCCGTTGACCGTGATACGGTCGCTCGCGGGGCGAACACGCGTTCCAAGCTCGTAAACTTTTTTACCGTTTACGAGAACGGCGCCTTCCGCGATCAGTTGATCGGCGTGGCGGCGAGACGCGACTCCGCATTCAGCGAGCCATTTGTTTAAGCGAACAGGTTCATCAGACGGGGCAGCTGCTGGTTTTACACCGGCATGTTTCGGATCTCGGGCCATGGTTCATCTTTCAGGAGGTCTATGCCTTCAGGTTCCGCGTCGAGGGCGCGGCCGTTCACAGCGTATTGCCATTGGTTCGGGCTGTCCGTGCGAGTTGCTTGAGCGGCAGGGTGTTGTTGGTGGCGCGCTTGCGGGTTTTGCACTTGAGCGAGCGCGAGTGATTTCTCAAGGTTTGTGATGAGAAGTCGTACAAATTTATCGTCAGGGAAGATGTGTTCAAGCGCGAGGCGGCCGCGTTCAAGCGCCGCTTGTGCGAACACGAAAGCATCATGAGGAGCGCCAGGTCCCAGCATCTCCAGAGCTTTTTCGAGACTCGAAGAAAGCTCGAGGTACATCGGATCGGATTTGCGATCGACGAAGAACTGCTCGAGGCGTTTCAACGGATAAAAAAGAAGCGGATAGCGATTTAAACCGCCACCGTCGATCGAGCCAAACTTTTGATACGTGTAACCGCGAACGAATGAGCCGCGGAGGCCTTCGATGCCGGTGTGAAAACGCGCTGTCGCGTGCGGACCGACTTCCACTTGCTGAATCATCATCGGGTTCAATTGCAAGTCGGATGTGTAGTAGAGCGACAGTTCCGAGTGAAGTGGCGCAAGCTCACCGTCACGAAGAATGAGCGCGCGTGGGTATGTTGTGATCTTGAGCGAGCGATCACCTTGAAGCGTGATCGAGATCACGCGTGAGTCGCCTTCGCGAAGAACGCGCGTTCGATCAAATGGCGTAAGCTGGGCTTCGAGAGATTTTTGAACGACGACTTCGAGGTTGCGCAAATTCTCAACAGCGATGACTTGGAAGTCGTTCGCGCGAAGAAGGCCCGACAGCGGCAGCATATGACCCGTCGAATCTTGGAAATGCTGAAGCAGCATTTCTGTTTCGGTGAACAGATGAGCTTTGTTGGCTTGCCAATGAGCGAAACCGAGCGATCGAAGGTAGAACCGATTTACAACTTCGGTGTCGATCTGTTCGGTGGCGTCGCAGAGATTTTTCAGATATTGATAAAAGCAGAGGCGCGCCGCATCTTTATCCGGTTCGAGGCTAAAGATATGCTGAGTCAAAGCTGCTACGTGCGCCATGCTTAAGGAATAGCAACGGGCTACGAACAGGTCCAGTAGATTAGAACGCAGTCCAGCAAAAAAGGCCCTGGGAGGGGCTGGAGACGTTGGACCCAGCGAAGCGATCAGAGACTACAAAGACCGCTTCGGCACGCGAAAGCAGGGAAAGTAAGGCATGAACCCACAGAATCCACACCGCGAACTCAATCCTCAGCTCTTTGGCGCCCCAACTCAACAAGTTGAGCCCAAAAATCTGGCCGCTGATCCGCGTGTGCCGGCTTCGAGCCTCATGGGTGGTTCTGGCGTGGGTGCGGGCTCGGGTTCTGGTTTAGGCTCCGGCTCCGGTGAGGAGGCCACGCGCCGAGTTCCTTACGCGCCGGTCGATGTGAAAGCGATGGAAGCACAACTGACGAGCTTCCGCTTAGCTTTAGGTTCGATGGAAAAGCGCACAGAGACGATCGCCTTCAAAATGGAAGAACTCGCACGCACCGTTCATGCGCGTCTCGAGCGTTTCTCTCAAGCAATCGTTCGCGTCGAAGATTCGATGAACAAATCCAATCAAGAAACTTCTCAAAAGTTCGCGCTCGTCACCGCCAAGGTCAACGAACGCAAAATCACTGACATGAAAGTCCAAGAACTCGTCGACCGCCACAACTCGATTATCCGCAACTTCGAGAACCGCTTGCTCAACATGCAACGCCTCGTCTCGGAACAAGAGATGTCCCTCCACAACGCCCAAGCCGCCTTAGACGAAGCTCGCAACGAAATCGCTCGCTTAAAGCGGTAGGACCGGCGCGCTTGCGCGGAGTGCGGGGCGGGTTCGGGAGCGGGTTCGGGAAGTCGCGCGTTCGCGCTTGCTGTGCGCGTCTCGCGAGGTGCGGGGCGGTTGGTGAGGGTGGACGATGCGTCTTTGGCTCGTCAGTGCTTCGAGTAGCGGGATTTTTGGCCGTTTGTTTTTTCGTGGTTTTCCAATTTTTTTGCATCTGAGTCGATTGCGTTTGGTTGGTTGAGCGGTCGCTCAATGACTTCAATACCATCGTTCATTGGCTGCGTTTTTTGACGGATAAGAGGAATAGACGCTAGCGCTGTTCCCTCGAGAAAATCGAATTTTCGTCAGGCTGATGTGAGCAATCTCCGGTTAAAATGTGAGAACGAATTCCGGCTGGCGTATCAGCGAATTCCGGCTTTCGTGAGAGAGAGAGCTCCTCGAAATAAATCGATTTTGTTTTATATCGAATTGAGGTTTTTCAGAATTTGTGCGATACCATCGTTCATGTCGATGCGAAGGTCTCGCGCTTCTCAAATGAAATTTAGTTCGAGTGAATTGCGGTCGGAACTCCGGTTTGGGGGTTCGCTTTTGAAGAAGGCGAAGAATCGAACCGCGCGGCCGGTTTCGTCGCGGGATCCGATGCATGTGGTATTGCGGTCATCGAAGGCGCGAGGGATTTTTTCGTTTGGGCATCAGCTGAATGTGAAGCGTGTGAATGCGGTTGTGCGTAAGCAGTGTGAAAAGTACGGGGTGAAGTTGATTGAGTATTCCAACAACTTTAATCATCTGCATTTGCTGGTGAAGTTTCCGTCGCGTGCGGTTTATTTGCGGTTCATTCGGGCGATCACGGGGCACCTCGTGCTTGCAGTTACGGGTGCAAATCGTTTGCGTGTGCTGAAGGCGCTCTTCGATGCGAAAGGCTTTTGGGATTATCGGCCCTTTACGCGAGTTGTTCGGTCTTGGCGCGGGTATCAAGTCGCGCGCGATTACGTCGTGCTAAACCAACTTGAAGCTGAGGGTATTTTGCCAAAACGAGACAGGCGACTTCGCGATATCGCCGATAGCGAGCGACATCACTTTCGATCGCGCCGCAGTACGCAGACATCTAGAACTTCCTGAATCAGTCTCGAACGAACGCAATCGGTCTTTGCCCGCAACGATCTAGATGGATGCGATTTGCCATAAATGAAGAGTGTCATTCACAAGCGCTGCCATCTTTTTGCTATCCCGGTTGAAATGATGCTTATTTGCGTGAGCGCATCCGCCAGAAGATGAATCCAAAAAGCACGCTACAAATTTAAAGTTGGCCCACGGAATCGCACCTCGGCCACTCAAAGATGAATTCAGAAATTACCCCAAGGAGCCAAGAAAGCCGACGGCTGCGCGCGCTACATTCAACCCAGCTTGCGGGTAGTTAGCACTATGAAGCGGCGCCGATTCCGTTTTCGAGTTGGGGGCGTTAGGCTCATTGGGTTGGATGTAATCTGGTGGAGAGAGCGCGGCGTATGGCGGTAGAGCAGTGGCATTTGGTTGGGCAGGTTTCGCAGTTGGCGACGGAGCTTGAGCAGTCGGGTGGGTTGAAGGAGCTTGAGTTTGATAGCAAGAAGCTGGTGCTCACGTTTCATGACGGTCAGTTTGGGGCGCTGAATAACAAGTGCAACCACATGGGTGGGCCGCTTGCGAAAGGTCGGTTGAAGAAGGGCTGTGTTGAATGCCCGTGGCATTACTGGGAATTCAACGCAAAAACCGGTGAGGGCTGCAAGGGGTCGGCAGAGCCGATTTCGTCGGCGCCGGGTGCGGTGCCGCGGTATCCGCTGAAGATCGAAGCGGATTCGCTTTTCATCGATCTTGCGAATCCGTCTGAGCGCGTGCAGGCGGTCTACAACAAGATGACGAATCTCTGGCGCGAGCCGAAACGTGAGCCAGGTAAAATTCGTGTGCTCGGGATTTCGACGACAGCTATGGACCCAGCTCACCCTCGTTACTCGACATCTGACCATCTTTTGAAATCAGCACTCGCGCGCGCAGGCTCGGAGCTGGAAGTTGAAACGAAAGTGATCGTGCTTTCGGATTTAAACTTCCGGCACTGTGAAGGCTTCTATTCAAAATCGGAGCGCGCGTGCACGTGGCCGTGCTCGATCACGAAGATGGACCCGAAAGATGAGATGCTGACGGTGTACGAGCACCTCGTTCACTGGGCCGATGTCGTTGTGGTATCGACGCCGATTCGCTGGGGCAATGCGAGCTCGCTCTACTATAAAATGGCCGAGCGTCTCAACAGCGTGCAGAACCAGATCACAACCAAAAACAAAGTTCTAATCCAGAACAAGGTCGTAGGGCTCATCATCACTGGCGGGCAAGACAACATTCAATCCGTGGCTGGGCAGATGCTGAACTTCTTCGGTGAACTCGGCTTCGTTACTCCGCCGTTTCCTTATGTGGGTCACTCACTCGGCTGGTCGGCCGAGGACATGGAACGAAACATGGAGTACACGCAAAAAAGCGAATACTTGCACGACGGCGCTTTTCAACTTGTCAGCCGCGCCGTCGAGCTTTCAAAGAAAATCGTACCTGACCTGGCGAGATGATCGCCAAGGTCGGAAGCAGTCGCGCCGTCGAACTTTCAAAGAAAATCGTACCTGATGTGGCGAGATAAGCGCCAAGATCGGCGCACTTGCCATCGCATCAATCGAGTCAGTTCTTAAACAGCGAGGAGTTCGTGAAGACTGCGACGTTTAGGTAAGCGTTTGCGGCTTTTTCGCGGAGGAAGCTGACGTCGGCTTTGTTGTTGGCTTGGAGTGCGTCTTTGGCTTTGAGCTCGTAGTCTTCGGCTTGTTCGTCGCAGCGTTTTGCGAGGTCTTTTAAATCGGAGGCCGACGATTTGTTCTGAAGATCGGTCAGCTGTGACACGGTGACGTCGCCGCAATCAAACGAGAGAGCTGGCTTTGCTTCGATGGCAGGGGTCGAGACCGAAGTTGATGTTTGGGACGAAGCCAAAGCGCCTGTCGCAGAAAGAAACGTCGATGAAGCGAGAAGAGCGGCTGCGACTAGAAACTTTGAATTCATTGGTGAGTCCCCCTGATGACGACTCATCAAAGCAAGAGATGAGCCTGCCCGAGACACCGTAGTTTCGATTTAATTGCCGATCTTTTATTCGCTGTCTGTCAGGTAGGCGAGCGCGTCTGCGTGCGGCTCGGGCCAACGCCGTGAGACGCTTCGACGAGCGTTTCTCTGCTTGCAGCTCAGGCCAACACCGACGGACACTCGCCGAAAGCGTCTCGAAAAAAGAAAACGGCCACCCTTAAGTAGCCGTTCTGAAGTTCTATCTTTGCAGGCGCGGTGTAGCCGCAGGCCGTGCAGTGAAATTAGTTATTCGCTGCGGTCGAGCTTTGGCTGATCTCATTCAATTGGGGCGACCCCGCAAGAGCGCCGTTCATGCGTTTCACAAACGCATCGGCATTCTCGAAGCCGGTGAGGGTAAGCTCTTTGCGAACTTGGCCCGCGCCGTCGTAGAAGATCATCGTTGGAAGGCCCATCACGCCGTATGTTTTCTTGAGCTTATCGAGGCCTGGGAAATCGTCAGTCGCATCGACTTGCAAGAGAACAAATTTTTCAGACAGTTTACGGACACGCGCATCTGGGAATGTTTCGTGCTCGAGTTCTTTACAAGCACCACACCAGTCAGCGTAGAAATCGATCACGACCGGTTTTTTGTCGGCGATCGCGCTTGCGAGCGAAGCTTCACTGAACTTCTGCCAGTTTAAGTGTGGCGTTGCTGCAGGCTGACCCGCGACAAGACCCGCTGACCCTGATGGAAGCGCGATGCCTGCTTTATCAAGGAGACCTGTCGCTACGAACATCAAGCCGATCACAAAAGAGGCGAGCATCGCGCCTTTGCGAATACGACCTTTTGAGGTGAGGCCTTCATTTGGTTCAAAAGCACCGTAGGCACTTGCGATCATCACGACCGCGAGACCTAAGAGCGAATGGAACAACCATTTCGGATAGATCGGCGCTACATAGTAAAGCGCCATACCCACCATGACGGACCCGAAGACGAACTTCGTGATATCCATCCATGCGCCGGCTTTCGGCATTTTGCTGATCAACGCACTTGATGTACCGAGCACGATGAAAAGAAGGCCGAGACCCATGGCGAACGAGAAGAGGAGGACGAAGCCCAGAACTAAATTCTGCGTCTGCGCGATGTAAGTCAGGACGCTTACAAGAACAGGACCCACGCAAGGTGATGCAACTACACCCGCGATCAAACCAGTTGCGAACGCACCGCCGTAACCCGAACCCGTTTGCGCTGTACCCACTTTGTTTCGGATGAAAGCGGGAACTTGAAGTTCGTAAACTCCGTACATGCTAAGCGCCATGCCGACAAAGAGAAGCGCAATCGCCGTAACAATGTAGATGTTGCCGAGGGCGGCACCAAACATCGCGCCTGTTTTCGCAGCCGCCACACCCAAGATCGAGTACGTAAACGCGATCCCAAGAACGTAAGCGAGCGAGAGCGAGAAGCTCTTTAGCTTTGACTGGCCTTTGGTGCGCGCGCCGAGAACCGCGAGCGTTATCGGGATCATCGGATAGATACAAGGAGTCAGTGATGTGATCACGCCCATGCCGAAGACGACGAGGATTGCCATGAACATCGACTGGCCCATTGCGCGCTCGAAGCTGTTCGCCGGCGCTGCAGCTGCTTGTGTGTCAGGGGCCGTCGGTGGCGGATTGTTTGATGCGCCTGCAACTGACGCAACAACTTTGAAAGGTGCATCGAGTTCGATCGTTTTTGGAAAGAGGCAGTTTTCTTTGGAGCACGCCTGATACGTGAGCTTCACCTTCGCAACGTGATCGCCGTGTTTGAAGCCTTGTGGAATTTCAAGAATCGCGCGGCCTTGAGCTTTGTTCTCAACGCCTTCGCGCTCTTTCTTCGTGACTGAGTCCATGAATTTAACGACCGGCGACACCTTAATGTCCGCCACTTTCAGATCGTCGGGAGACTCGACCGCAATTTTAAACTTATCGACGTAAGCATGATAGTGCTCGGCGATCTCCATATCGAAATGGAGTTCAGCGGTTTGCCCGTCGCCGACCGTTGACGGCTGCAAGCGTACTTTCGCTGTGAGTGGATTCGTGTTGATCTCTTGATCACTAGCGTGAGCCACCGAGCCCAAGCTCGCAACGAAGGTAGATAGGACGGATGCAAGGAGCAAACCGCGAAGACCGTCTCGGATGGCCAACATGAAACCTCTCAAAGTTTGAAATCTAACGTTGTCGAAATCTTTGATCTCAATGATCTAACCGATCTCTCTAACTTAGGAATCATCGGCAGAACCTTCAAGAGAGAGTAGGGCGTGCTCGGTTCAATTCGAATCAAACCCTTGCTAAAGTTGGAATTATCGGAGGGTGTCTCAAACCGAAGCGGGTTCTCGACACAACATCAGTCGTACGAGGTCGTTGGTCTAGCTACCTGGATTACGGCCGCGCAATCACCTTCGCGACGGCATCCGCGAGGCGGTTAAATTCGGATTGCGCAAAGAGCCGTCGCTTACGTGAAACGTTGAGATAAACGCCGATCTCCGCCATGTGATCGACGGCGAAATCGCCGCCGTCTTCGGCCCATCGCTGGCTCGCACACGAAATGAAACCATCAGAAAGCACTTCTTGGCCGCGCGAATGCAGCTTCGAGTAAATCACTTGGTACGGTAGGCAAAGCTGCTCATACGTGACGTTGCCGACGAAGCTGACGCAGCGGACGTCGTCGAGTTTCCCGTAGCGCTCGTGAAGTTCGAGAAGTTTGACTGTCGAGAAGTTTTGGAGCGTCGTGCGCTTTTTTGCAACGTCGTAGCCAAACGTTTTCATGAATCGGTAGAGGTAGGGTGACGTTTGTTCGAGTTGCATTGCGTGTTCGGTGATGTCAGCCCCTAGGTGAGGTGTGCCGATTGTGATGACCGAACGAATGCGCCCTTTTAGTTCAGGTCGATGCGCAAGCACGCGCGCAACCAGCCCACCCATAGAATGACCAAGCAGATGAAGTGGCTCAGGCGTGTTTAATAAGCGTTCTTTCTTTAAGTAAGCGATCGCTTTCTCAGCTTGATCTTCGACAGCGCCGAAGCCCATGCCGGCAACATCTATGAACTGCCAACCGCGCTTGAGACCTTCGCGTCTCCACGAGTCGGACATGCGCCCAAAGGTCAGCGGCCCGAAATGAACGAGACCATCGGCGTAGGTATTAAGGCCATGGAGGAAGACGACTGTTGCCACGACCTAGACTTAACTCGTGACCGAGCGCGTACACAAGTGCTCGAAACTGACAGAAAGCCTAGTCCAGTGCAGACAGACGTGTTTCCGAAACACAGACACTCGTCTTGTTTTCGTTAAGCAAGTGCTGGAGTTCTCAACGAAATCGCCCAGCGGACCGAAACGAGAACTGTAGTGAACCTTGAGTCCCATGTCAGAGGTGTTTCAATGGGTGCAGTAGGGGCGTTAGTTGTATTGGTGTGTGTCTTCGGTGCGTACATGGCGCACGGTGGACATATTCACGTCGTTTGGCAGCCATCGGAATTCATCATCATCGGTGGTGCCGCAGTCGGTGCCTTGATTATCGCTAACCCGATGTCGACGATCAAAATGATGGTCTCGATGGCGATCAAAGCTTGGTTTGGAAAAACGCCGGGCAAGAAGGAATACCTCGAACTTCTTCAGATGCTTTTCCAACTCTTCCAAATCTTCCGTAAAGACGGCCCGCAAGCAGTCGAGCGTCATATTGAAGAGCCGGAAAAATCAGAGATCTTCAAACAGTACCCGACATTCTTGAAGAACCACCATGCGGTCGACTTCTTGTGTGACACGATGAAGATCACGCTCTCTGCCGATCTTTCGCAGTACGACGTCGACGATCTCTTGAATGACGATATCAAAGTCATTCACGAAGAAGAGCACGCGGCTCAACACGCCCTTCAAAACATGGGTGACGCCCTCCCGGGTCTCGGGATCGTCGCAGCCGTTCTAGGTATCGTTCATACGATGGGTTACTTGACTGCGGGTACAGAGAAGATCGGTGAACTCATCGGTGCAGCCCTCATTGGTACCTTCGTTGGTATCTTGATGTGTTACGGCTTCCTTGGACCTACAGCTGCGAAGATCGGTTCGGATGTAAACGCAGAAGGGCGCTACCTCTCCGTGATTAAAGCGGCGATGGTTGCGCTCCAGCGCGGTGCACCACCGCTCGTTTGCGTCGAGTACGCTCGTCGCGCGATCTTCCCACACGATCGTCCTTCATTCACAGAAGTAGATGCGGCCACGAAGGGCGCTAAGAAAGCGGCGTAATCGTCATGGCAGAAAAGAAGCCGATGATCGTTATCAAGAAAATCACCGTAGTCCAAGGGGGCGGTCACGGTGGTGCATGGAAGGTTGCCTTCGCCGACTTTATGACGGCGATGATGGCCTTCTTCTTGGTTATGTGGCTGATCTCGTCGGCTTCGGAAGCTGAGAAGAAAGCGATCTCGGATTACTTCTCAACACCGTCGGTGATCGAATATCAGTTTCAAAACTACGGCGCCGAGATGACTCTCGAAAAACTCTTCTTGGATTTGGTCAACGAACCCTTGAAGACACTTTCAACGCTTACGGAGCCAGCTGATCGTACGCCAAACGTACTTCACCTCGGTACGAAGAAGATCGTCATGTCTTACATGGCTGATCAACTCGGCACGATGGCGTCAGACGTAAGCGTTACCGCTGACTCGGTCACGTTCGAGATTCCAGATAATTTATTGTTCCGCGCAGGCTCCGCAGATCCAGCGCTTCAATTCGTAAATGTGATGGAACGAGTCAAGGGCGTCACTCAAGGTCTCGAAGACTCGCAAGTGATTATCACGTCCGTCGTCTATCGCGAATCCGTGAAGAGTGAAGAGCTTGTTGTTGCGAAAGGAATTTCGGATCAACGGGTCGATCTCTTAGTCGATAAAGTGAAGGGCGCGCTCGAAAACGAGTCCGTACAAGTGATCGGTAAAGGCGTTGCTCGTGATGACGATCGCTCACCGAAGCACATGCATACGGGCGGCGGTTACGTGAAGTTCGAGATTCGCCAGAACGTCTCTCAGTCTGACGGTAAAAAAGCCCGCTCGATCGTGGGCGCGGGCGAGAAGGCTGGCGACGATACGGCTGAGTACAACTCGTACGTCAACCAGCTCGCAAAATCGAAAAGCGGTCGTGAACCGCAATCCGCAAAGAAAAAGAAGCGCACTCGATCAGAGTGATGAACCTGCCGGCACGAATTGAAGCATCGTGCCCGTTGTCTTCCAGAGGTTTTGAGCGGCCTGCTCTTGCTGCACTTTAGCAACGACGCGGCCGTTTTGAGCCGGCGCTTCAAAAGTTAAAACACGAGTTCCAACTTCCGACGCCTTCAAGCCTCTGAAGCTGAGCTTCAGTGACTCGGTCGTTTTCTTGTTCTCGATATGGAAAACACTCAAATGCAGCTTCTGAGGTGCGTTCGATGTGACGTTCGCTTCGTTGCCAGCGCCCGCATTTAAGCGAAGGGCTGCGCGCATTTCTTCGCTCCCATCTTTTTTCAAGAGGCGGGCAAATGAGCTTGAGCCGGTTACGAATTTTTGGTTCGTCACACCTTCAAGATAAGTCGGCGTTTCAGCTACCTTTGCCAATGCCTTCGAAGAAGCTGGGGCTGGTGCGAGCTTCTTTGCCGGCGCAGCAAAAGCCGTTGAGCTTGTAAGAACCGCGAACGCTATGATGAATTTGTGCAACATAAAAGTTCTCCGTTACTTCGTCTTGGTTGCGGCTTCAGTTACGAGAGCCGGGAGTGTTTTCTCTTTATAGCCACCGACGCGAATTTCTTTCGGGTGTTCGTAATTCGCTAAGCGGCCCTCGTCGACCAAGAACGTACCTTTGAACGAGTCAGCTTTAATTTTATAAACGTTGCCTGAAGCAACTGTTGGCTTCTGATCGAGAGAGTAAGACCCCTCGTCGAGCACGTCTTTCGATGTCTTCGATGTGTGGTGCTTCGCTGCTGATTTAGCAGTCGTGGACCGCACGCCGTCTGTTGTTAGAATCCACGACCACTTCTGCGCTTTCGAGTTCTCGTAGCGCTTGAGGTTTTGATCCTTGAACGACTCTTTCGCATAGATCTTATAGACTTTCGAGCGCTCAACCAGAATCTCACGCATGAAAGCGATCGCTTGGTTTTCTACACGCGTGCAACCTGCGCTACGAAGATCGACGCGTGAGTCTTTCGCGATTTTAATGAATTCGCCAGCGTCCTCACCCCAGCCGAACGTGCCATGTGTCCATTGTTCGGAAGCATCCGGGCCGATCTTCGCCGTGTACCAACCGAATGAGCCGCGAATAGCGCCTTTACCTCTTGGCAAAAGATCTTTCGACATCCACTGATCGATGCTTGCGCCTGACTTCGGAAGCTCTGGGTAGTTTGGATCGAAGAACGACGGGAAGTTCTTTTTGTTGTCTTCGTAGAACTTGTGCCAGCTCGTGATCGTATAAGAACCCAAGATAGATCGACGGTCCTTCGTAGGCGTGTCTTCGCCCGCAACCATATCTGTCTCGAGAATGAGCTTGTGGTGGCATTTGCCAGCTTCGTCAACGGTCGCGCAGTTCTGATAAACGCGGACTTTTTCAGTCGCGATGTTCTGAATCATGAAGTACTTGTCAGCTGCGGGCTGAGTTGGCCCTTCTTTTTCCAAGTATTTTGCGGGCACCCAGCCGGATTGTGGATCTTCGCCTGTCGTTACGACCTTCACCATGCCTGAAGACTCGGTAGCGCTTGGCTCCGTTTTTTCAACTTTGAGTTTCGTGTTGAAGTCGATGCGTGGCCCATCGCCCTCGCCGGTTTCATCTGTCTTCAGAATCAATGTGTCTGGAGTAGTGCGAACCGTTTCACCCGGTGTGAGATCCGTCGCACGTGTTTTCGCCGTTTGAGTTTCGGCGGTGGCGTTACCGGTGTTCTTCGGTGTGCCCGCAACTTCGTGCCACTTTGAATTGCCGCAAGCGGTGAGAGTTGACGCCAAAAACGTCGCTGTCAGGCTCATAATTGTCAGGCTGAGCTTCGTTTTATTGCTCATAACGGTCTCCAGTTAGCGTAGGCTGCTAAAACTTTCATTACAGCTTCAGATAGAGCAGCTCGGGTGCCAGACTGTCGGGCATCATGATTTTTAAGACGCCCTTCCGTTCA
>CAJYOV010000453.1 GCA_913776405.1 Pseudobdellovibrionaceae bacterium | reverse complement strand
AAAGGTCAGCCCAAAACTTGGAAGAGAGAGCTTGCGACATGGCGGCTTGCAGCGAAAGACGCCGCGATGCCGGTGCTTCAATTGGCCGCTTCGCCGCGCAATGAAACGGCTTACTTCCCGCAGTTGGCGGCTTTCCAGCTTGCGGCTGAAAAGTTGGCCGCACTGGCGAACGAACTGGATTCAGCGACGGACCAGAAACGCGAGATCGCGTCAGCAGAAGCAGACTCTGTCTTGACGGCGCTTTCGCAAATTCAAACCGAAACGGCGACCCTCACAGGACGACCAAAGCCTTAAAATCTAGAGTGCAATGTAGTTTGAGCGCCCGCGAGCGAGTGCCTACATCTCGCCATGTGGGCGAGTTATGCCATTAAAATAAGCAAAATTATTTACAGAGGTCTTTAAGTCTTTGCCGGCTTTAAATTTCGGAACTTTGGCTGCTGGAATAACGAGTTTCGTACCCGTTTTTGGGTTGCGGCCCGCGCGAGATTTGCGAACGGTGCGTGAGAAAGTACCGAAGCCAACTAGTTTCACTTCGTCGCCTTTTGCGACTGCGCGCGAAATAACCTCAAGAGCGGCGTCGATCACCTGTTCAGATTGCAGCTTCGTCGTAGCGGTTTTTTTAGCAACTTTTTCGACGAGTTCTGCCTTGTTCACTGAAGCTCTCCTTCGGAAAGTGAGATATTTAAGTTGGTCGTTTCAACGGGTCAAGCGTTTGTGTTAGCTTTCACTTCATGTTGACGAATGTTAGACGCGCGACCGCCGAATTTCTTTCCACTGTTATTTCCTCGCATTTTTCACTTGCTTCATTGACGACAGAGGCTTTGGAAGCGGCGCTCGAAGTGCCTAAAAAACTTGAGCACGGTCATCTCGCTTTTCCTGTGTTCCCTCTTGCAAAAGAATTGAAAAAAGCGCCGCCGTTGATCGCGAAAGAATTGGCAGAGGTCGTAACGAAAGCAGAGCATCCGCTGTCAAAAGAGATCGCGTCGGTGTTGCCTGCGGGCGGCTTCTTGAACGTCACGTTCAAAGATGCGTATCTCCAAAAAATTCTAATCGACTCGGTTTACGCTGAGCCCGGCAAAGTCGGGTACTCCAAAAAAGGCGAAGGTAAAACTGTCGTCATCGATTACTCCTCACCGAACGTCGCCAAACCGATGCACATCGGTCACTTGCGCGCGACCGTCATCGGGCAGGCCATTCGCAATCTCGCCGAAACTCAAGGTTACAATGTCATTGGCCTTAACCACTTAGGCGACTGGGGTGTTCAATTCGGTAAGCTTGCGTGGGCTTACATGAATTGGGGCTCTGAGTATGATTTCAAAGGGAAGCCTTTTGAGTCGCTGTACGCTCTTTATGTGCGCTTTCACGACGAAGCAGAAAAAGACAAAGATCTCGACGCGAAAGGTTCAGCCGTCTTCCGTCAGCTTGAGCAGGGTGATGCGCAAGTCACAAAAATCTGGAAAGAGTTCGTCGAGATTTCGATGAAGGAATACGGTCGCATGTGGGGGCTTCTCGACGTGTCGCATGATCTCGTACGCGGCGAGAGCTTCTACAACAACCGTCTGAAAGCGGTCGAAAAAGAGCTCGAAGACAAAAAGCTTCTCGTCGAATCTGAAGGCGCGATGGTTGTGCCGCTCGGCGAGGACATGCCGCCTTGTTTGATTCGCAAGACAGACGGGGCGTCTCTCTACGCCACTCGTGATCTCGCGAGTGCCGAGTATCGTCATAACGAGTTGAAGGCGGATCTCAACCTGTATGTCGTAGGTGTCGACCAGACTTTGCATTTCAAGCAGGTGTTCCGTGTACTCGAGCTTATGGGGCATGTGTGGGCGAAAGACTGCCATCACATCGCCTTTGGCATGTATCGCTTCAAAGAAGGCAAAATGTCGACTCGTCGTGGTCGCACCGTTTTCCTCGAAGATGTGATTCGTCAGGCCATCGAGATGGTTGATAAGCTCATCGAAGCAAAAAATCCGAATCTCGAAAATCGGAAGCTTGTCGCCGAGCAAGTCGGCATCGGGGCGATTCTCTTCAACGATCTCGCGGTCGACCGCGTACGTGATGTCGAATTTGACTGGGAAAAGGCGCTTAATTTTGAAGGCGACAGCGGTCCGTATGTTCAATACATGCACGTTCGCTGTCTCAGTTTGATTCGCAAATACGGAAAGCCCGCTCCGAAGTCGATCGCAATTGAGCTCACGTCGCCCGAAGAACGCGAACTCGTTCGAACACTTCTGAATTATCAAGACGTACTCGCGGCGGCGTTTACGACGTTCCGACCGAATATAGTGGCGCAATACATGCTTGAGCTGTGTGCGGCTTTCAGCCGTTTCTACAACAAGCACCGAATCCTCGGTGAAGCGGAAGACGTTCAGACGTCGCGGATGGCCCTTGTCGAAGCGACTCGCCGGGTTCTAGAGGCCGGTCTCCGAACGCTCAATATTCAAGCTCCAGAAGCTATGTAATGGCTTGAAGCCGGACCTAGGGCTGGGCCGCTAAAATCTCATCCTGAATCTGCCGAAAAGAGCAGTGATGAGAAACACGTGGTTTCCGGTCTTCATTTTCATTCTCTTTTCTTGCTTCTTAGCTTTTCACGGCTACGTGCGCGCTCATTTCAATTCCGGAAACGGTCTTGAGAAACACATCGCAATTCTTGAAGAGAAAAAGCACCAGGCGGAATTCCGTCAACAGCTTGCGCAGGCCGAGCTCAACGATTTTAAAGCTCAAGTTGCAACGCTTCTTCCATCAGCGATTCAAGAGACGACCGGATCGAAAGGCTATCCGCTGCGCCAGCTAGCGAGTGTCGTTTCCAAAGGTGAGCCGATCCAGTTTGAGCGCGCTTCGAGCTTGTTCGAGAAAGCAAAAGCTCAGTTCCGCGAGAAAAACTTTGAAGACGCGAACGTTCTTTTTAATGAAGTCATCGAGCGTTTCCCTGAATCGATTCATGTCATTGAAGCGCACTTCTTACTTGTCGAAGGTTATTACCAACTTCGCGAAGACGAGAAGGCGGTGGATACAGTCGAGACCATGATCTCTCTGTTTCCTGAGAGTGAGCTCACGGGTTTTGCGCTCATGCGCTTAGGTAAGATCTTTGAGAAACAAGATCGCCTTGAGGATGCAGCCGAAATTTATCGCGCGGTACTTGCAAACTTCAATCAACCGGAAATTCGCACACAGGCTGAAACCGCTTTGAAGGCAGTTGCGCTGTGAGATCGATTCGCATCGCGTTTCAGGTTCTGCTTTTTCTCGCGACCTTCGTCTTGGAAGTTCGCGTGAGAGCGGAGACGCACGAAAGCCCAACTCTCATCGTTCAGCAAGAGCCTCTTAATTGTTTAAAGGCTGAGGGTGCCTGCGCGATTCGGACTCGAGAGGGCCAAACCTTCGAGCTTCAACTCGATTCGAAAACCACCCTCGTGCTCGATCACTCAAGCTCCGTGATTCGCGTCTCAAATCACGAAATTCGCTTACTTTCCGGAAGCGTGTGGGTCAAAGCTCAAGACGCTTTTCAAGTGCATTCGGAGTTTGGCGATGTCGTCTCGAAAGAGCCAGGCGAATTTTGGGTCACGCGCACGAAAGAGCGTGTGACGGCGAAGGCAACCGAGGCTCAACTTGAGCTTCGTCCGCGTGGATCGAAAGAAGTATTGGTCGTCGACCCGGGCCTCCAGAATACGATTGGTTCTATCGGGTTAGATGGAAAAGCTGAAACCGGTATTCCACTCGCGATCTCTTTCAAAGATCATCTGCTTCAGTGGGCGCGCGTCTTCCGCGGCCCGAAGGATACGTTCGAGAAACAAGTGCAGTCCTTCCATGAGCGCTGGACTTCAGCCGTGCAAGAGTCGGCGGTGATCAACAAAGGTGTCTACGACCGTATGGTGTGCTCAGCTGATGAGGAGAAAGCTCTTGAAGACGCGCGCGAGGCGAAAGTCCGGGCTCAGCGCGAAGCGGACCGGAAGTTCTTCCGTTCACGCGTTTTCGATGGCCTCTGATCTTCCTGAAATGTTACGATAAAAACTGATTTACTAAGTGAGTCGTTTCTTTCTCATGGAGGAGAAGGGTATGGCAGTCAATTCGGCATCCGACCGCAGCAATCAAGACGACGCCGTTCGTCGGACACGCGAAACTTATCAAAAGCGTGAAGCGGAAAATGCGAAAAAGAACTCGAAGCAAGTGAAGTCCATCACGGAGTCAGCGCAAGCTGAACTCGAAAACGTGAAGGCCGAGCACGCGACTCAAATGGAAGAGTTGAAAGCGAAGACGCGCGATTCGATCACGCGTCGAGATATGCAATACCAAAAAGAAATCAGTGAATTGCGCGATATGCATCAGAAGCAGCTTCAGCGAGTTGCATCCGATTCAGAAATGAAGCTCACGGAAACTGAGCGCGCACTCAAAAACGAAATCGATCGTACAGAAAAAACGACGGCGCAACAGCGCGAAGTTTTGAAGAGCAATTACGAAGATCAGCTGAAGTCGAAAGACCAAGCGTTTCAAGATTTCACGTCGGAGTCGCTCTCGAAGCAAGAGCAAGCGCGCTCAGGCATTACGGATCGACTGAACAAAGCTCACGAAAAAGAGATGAAAGAAGTCATCAAAGATCGTGATGAGGGTCGTTTGGCTTCAGAGCGCGAGATGCGCATTTACCGCCATAACAAAGATCAGCAAGCTAAGACCGCTGAGCGCAATCATAAGTCCGAAGTTGCGCGTCTAACGGAGAACAACGAAACGACGATGAAGAATATGGCTGCCGACAATCAGCTCGCGCGAGATCTTGCGCGTGCAGACGTCGATGCCGGCCTCAAACGCACTCGTGAGCGTTTCGAAAAAGCGACGGAGCAATTGAGTGAGAACGCTGAGAAAGCTCGCGAAGGGCTCGAAGGCACAGTGAATGGTCGCCTCGGTGACCGCGTAAAATCGCTTGAGGCTGAGAATCGCAAACTGAAAGGCGATATCCCGCGTCTCGAGATGAAGTTGGGTCGTCAGAAGTCGCTCGAAATGCAAAATCTCCGCGACGAGATGGGTCGCAACATGGATAACCTTGAGAAGGCCCGTCAGCAGACCGTTGAAGCGTCGAATCGAAAAACCGGCGATGAGATGAACAAAAAGAATCAGGATAACGACGCGATTCTCACGCGCACGCACAAGTTCTACCAAGACAAGATGTCGATGGAAGATCTTCGATCCGAAGAGCGCCTCTCGAATACTGAGACGAGCTACCAAAAACAGCTCGCGTCGGAAAAAACGACGAACGACGGTCGCTTCACGAAACTCAAGAATTTCAATGAGCTTGAGCAGGGTCGTTTGAAGTCGTACTTCGATCGTTCAACGACGGCGATGAAAGACAATTTCGAGACAACTTTGCGCGATATGCGTGACCGGAATCAGCGCGATCAGCAGCAGTTGATCCAGACGTTCCAGAAGCAGTCGCAAGAGAACGATGCGAAGCTTCAGGCGAAAATCACGGATGTCGGCGTGAAGTATGAAAAACAGCTCGCGGATCAAGCAGACTCTCATCTGAAAGAGATGAAAGACCTCCAAACCACTGCGGATCGTCAAAAGAAAGAGCTCGAAAAAAAGGCTGCTATCGATTTGAAGTTGCAAGCTTCGCAGTACGAATACCGTATCTCGAAGTTGGAAGATCAACATCAAAAACAGCTTGAATCTATCCAAGCTAAGCACCAGGAAAGCCTTGCCAATTTGACGAAGAATCGTAAAGCTTAGACTCTTCTGGGGCTCCAATTCTTTGGGGCCCGAAGGGATCTAACGTGTTAGCGAATCGCCGTACGAAGATTGTTGCGACAATCGGACCTGCCACTCAAAAACGTGAAAACCTCCGCAAAGCGATCATGTCGGGCATGAACGTTGCGCGTTTAAATTTCAGTCATGGAACTCACGAAGATCACCTCGCGGTCATCAAAAACCTCCGCGAACTTTCAACGGAACTGAATGCGCCCGTGACGATTCTTCAAGACCTTCAAGGTCCGAAGATCCGCGTTGGCCGTTTTGAGAACGGTTCAATCGAGCTAAACGACGGCGAGCAAGTCACGATCACGATCGATGACGTTAAGGGTCGCCCGGGCCTCATTCCTTCCGATTACAAAGACCTTCCTCGTTCGGCGACTGTCGGCGGCCGTATCATGTTGGACGACGGTCTTCTTGAACTTCGCATCGACGCGGTCGAAGAACGTAACGTTCACTGCACGGTCATCTACGGCGGTACTCTCAAAGATCGTAAGGGTATGAACGTTCCGGGCGCGCAGCTTTCGGTCGACTGCCTCACTCCAAAAGACTTAAAAGATCTGGATTTCGGTCTCGAGCAAGGCGTCGATTACGTAGCTCTCTCGTTTGTTCGTAAGGGCGACGACATTCGTCAGCTCCAGGAGATCATCAAGAAAAAAGCGCCGGGCACCCGAATCGTTGCCAAAATCGAAATGCTCGAAGCGATCGACAATCTTGAAGAGATCGTTCGACTCTCAGACGCAGTCATGGTCGCTCGCGGCGACTTGGCGGTCGAGGTGGGTCAAACACGACTTCCACAAATTCAGAAGCAAATCGTTCAGATGTGTAACCGCATTGGTTGCCCGGTCATCACCGCGACCCAAATGCTCGACTCAATGACTGAGAACCCTCGCCCAACACGTGCCGAAATCACGGACGTCGCGAACGCAGTTTTGGACGGGTCGGACGCTCTGATGCTCTCGGCTGAATCCGCAAGCGGTAAGTATCCTTTTAAGTGTATTCAGACCATGCACGAGATCATTTCGGAAGTTGAGCGCAACGGCGATTATTTCTACAACATGTCGCTTGAGAGTGAGTTCTTCTCAGTCGCCGAAGCGATTGGCGCATCGGCGTCTTTAACAGCGCTTAAGTTGAACGCTTCGGCCATTGTCTGTTTGACGACATCGGGCCGCACCGCTTCGATCATTTCAAGCTTCCGTCCGAAGGCGCGAATCATCGCGGTCACGCATATTCTGCCAACTCTCAATCGCCTCGAACTTGTTTGGGGCATCCAGGGTCTTGCGATTCAGCCTTACACGTCATCAGACGATGCGATGGACCAAATCGAAGAGATGTTGATCAAGTATGGTCTCGTAAAGACAGGCGACAAAGTCGTACTCACTCTTGGTGTTCCTGTTCTTGAGCGCGGTAAGACCAATGCGATTCGTGTCTACACGGTCGGTCGCGAAGACGTCCGCCGCTTGCCAGAGTCGGAACTTCCGCTTCGCTGCAAAGACTCTGTCGTGATTCCAACGCGAGTTGAAGCTTCCGAAAAACCTGTAACAACTGAAAAAGCGTAAACCACATGGCGCAGCCCTACGAATCTCATCTTCTTTTGAATTGGCTCGTCTCTGGGCTCGCGGTCTTCTTGACCGCGAAGGTTGTCTCAGGATTCGAGATTCGTGGGTTTATCACGGCTTGTATCGCTGCGCTCGTCATCGGTATCGGTAACGCGATCGTTTGG
>CAJYOV010000452.1 GCA_913776405.1 Pseudobdellovibrionaceae bacterium | reverse complement strand
TTCGCTAACGGCAGCTGTCACTTCGACGCTAGCGTTACCGCCTAGGCCAAAGCTCTTGCGATTATCGCGGGCAGCAAGAATGACCGCATCGGGCCCAAGCTCTTGCTTCACCATCTGCAGAGCTTCTTTCATGGATTTCGCTTCGAATTTCTTAACCCGCATTCGCTATCTCCACTGTTCCTACGGCCGCAATGTTCGCATCACTCGTCAATTCATTGTGCGAGAGCACAACCAACTGCGGGATGAAGCGATTCGTAAGTTTAAAGATGTGTCGACGGGCGGTTGGGCTCGTCAGCAAGATCGGCTGGCCCGCGATTTCAGGGTGCGACTCGATTGAGCTCGCAATACCTTCGATCATGCCGTGCGCGATTCTTGGATCCATCACGAGTTGAACACCCTGCTCCGTTTGGAGAAGCGAGTTCGCAATCAACTCTTCGAGACGTGGATCCAAACTCAAGACAGCTACGCGGCCTTCGTCGTTTTTGTAACGGTTCGTGATGCCACGAGCGAGCGCACGTCGAACGGACTCGGTCAGAATCTCCGGTTCTTTCGTGCGCGTTGCTTCGTCGGCCAATGTTTCGAAGATCGTTAAGAGATCGCGAATCGAAACTTGTTCCTTGAGAAGGTTCTGAAGAACTTTGACCACTGTACCGAGCGACAACGGATCTGGAATAAGTTCGTCGACGACTTTCGGGTACGACTTCTTGAAGTTGTCGACCAAGACTGACGCTTCTTGACGACCCAAGAGTTCGTGGGCATGCGTGCGGACGATTTCTGTGATGTGTGTCGCCATGACTGTCGAGAGATCGACAACCGTGTAACCCGCCATCTCGGCTTCTTCTTTGTGACCTTTTGCGATCCAAAGAGCATCGAGACCGAAGGCAGGCTCTTTCGTCGGAATGCCGTCGACTTGCGAGATCGTGTTGCCTGGATCCATCGCGAGCAAGTATTCAGGGCGAAGCATACCGCCACCGACTTTGTTGCCCTTGATCATCAAGCGGTATTCGCCTGGCTCAAGCTGCAAGTTGTCGCGAATATGAATCGACGGAACGATGATGCCGAGATCGAGAGCGAATTGCTTTCGGATCGAGACGATACGCTCGAGCAAGTCGCCCGACTGATCGCTTTCGACGATATTGATCAAGCCGTAACCGACTTCGAGTTCGACCAAGTCGAGCGGAAGAAGGTTTTCGATCTTCTCTTTTTCCGGCTTTGCTTCTGTCGCTTCGAGAGCCAGTTTCGTTTCTTGTTGCGTACGCTCTTCTTGGAAACGCTGAACCATCCAACCGAGTCCAGCCATACTGCCGCCAACCATGAAAAACGGAATCGTTGGAAGGCCAACAACGCCGAGAAGGGCCATGATCCCGCCACCAATGTAGAGAGCGCGCGGTTTCAAGAAGAGTTGGCTGACCACTTCCGAGCCCATGTCTTTTTCAGACCCTGAACGCGTCACGATGATACCGGCCGCAGTCGAGATGATGAGGGCTGGAATCTGAGAGACGAGACCGTCACCGATTGTGAGTTTCGTGTAGTACTGAGCTGCTGTCGAAATGTCGAGACCGTGCTGAATGACACCGACTAAGAGACCGCCGACGACGTTTACAACCGTGATCAAGATTGCGGCGATCGCATCACCACGGACGAATTTCGAGGCACCGTCCATGGCGCCGTAGAAGTCCGCTTCCATCGCGATTTCTTTACGACGCTTACGAGCGACGTCTTCCGTGATCTGGCCTGAGTTCAGATCGGCGTCGATCGCCATCTGCTTACCTGGCATCGCATCCAATGTGAATCGTGCAGCGACTTCCGCTACGCGGCCCGAACCTTTGGTGATGACGATGAAGTTGATTACGACAAGGATTACGAAGACAACCGTACCGATGACGTAGTTGTCGCCGACGACGAAACTTCCGAACGCGTGAATGATTGCGCCGGCAGCTTGTTCACCTTCGTGGCCGCGCGCGAGGACAAGTCGCGTGGTGGCAACGTTGAGTGACAATCGGAAAAGCGTCGTGATGAGAAGAAGGCTCGGGAAGACGCTGAAATCGAGTGCTTTATTTGTGTAGAGCGCGATTAAGAGAATGAGCAGCGACATCGTGATCGAAATCGTCAACGCGACGTCGAGCAAGAACGGCGGGAGCGGAACGAGCATGACGCCCAAGATCGCGATCAACGCGAACGCCATGATCAGATCTACGTTCTTCGTATATTTCTCAAAGCGTTTGAGAAATTGGAAAGCAGCTTCCATTTAGAGTCTTGTCCTTCTCTTGAGCTTGTAAACGTATGAAAGTACTTGAGCGACCGCTTGGAAGAGTTCCCGCGGGATGATTTGGCCGATCTTCATCGACTTGTACATCGTGCGCGCGAGAGGTTTGTTCTCCATGATCGGAACGTTGTTCTGACGAGCGAGCTCTTTGATTTTTTCAGCAACGGCGTCAGCACCTTTCGCAACCAAGATCGGTGCCGCCATCGTTTGCGGATCGTATTTGATCGCGCAGGCGATGTGAGTCGGGTTCGTGACGATCACGTCGGCCGTCGGCACGTCCTGCATCATGCGCTTATTCGCCATCTCGCGCTGGATGCGGCGAATGCGCGCCTTGATCATCGGGTCACCTTCTCGGGACTTGTGCTCTTCTTTGACCTCTTGCTTCGTCATGCGCATCTGCTTCTCGAGATCCCAGCGCTGGAAGAAGTAGTCGGCAGCCGCAAGGACGGCCATGAACACACCGACTCCACCCAAGAGGCGAATGGTGAGGTCACCGCAGAACATCATGAGTTGGTTAATTGGGAGCGCTACGAGCGATGGAACTTTGATGATCTGATCTTTGACCATCATGAACACAACCATTGCGATCAAGACGATCTTCACAATCGACTTCGCACCTTCAATGAGTGCTTTGAGCGAGAAGATGCGCTTGAAGCCGTTCAGAGGGTTCAGCTTGTTGAGGTCG
>CAJYOV010000451.1 GCA_913776405.1 Pseudobdellovibrionaceae bacterium | reverse complement strand
CCAATTCGACTTCGATCAGTTCGCAAGCCGAATCCCGTTCATCGGCTCACGCGCGAAAGACATTCGCAAGATGCCAAAGCGCAGCTACTACGCCTCGAATTCTGTCGAGGGCCGCTTGCTTCTGGTCATCAAGGCGACTTCACACGACGATCTCACCGCAGCAATCGACTCGATGAAAAAACGCGAAGCCCTCACGCCTGGCCAGCTCGTTTACGACTACTGAGTGCTTGGGCCCTGCTGATCGTGAGCGCGCGGACGGAGATCGGATGCTTCGGTGTTCACTCTTGCTCTAGATCGATCGTCTTGGCTC
The DNA here is from genome assembly GCA_913776405.1 of Pseudobdellovibrionaceae bacterium. Classification (GTDB taxonomy): domain Bacteria; phylum Bdellovibrionota; class Bdellovibrionia; order Bdellovibrionales; family JAMPXM01; genus CAJYOV01. The sequence goes on along the minus strand of CAJYOV010000451.1, from coordinate 6,103 downwards.
TAACGGTAGGTTCCGAAAATGCAAAAACGAGATACGGTTTCCCGATCTCGTTTTTGGTGAGGCTCTCTCCTTCATTGAAAGGAGACCCCAATGAACAATAAAACAAACAGCTATTTGTTTATTCGGCGGATTTTGAGATTAGCTAAAGAGGTTTTTTGCCTAGCACTGCTGGGTTTGAGAATTCTCAGGCTGATCCTAGACCTGTTGATCTAGTTCAATTGGGGACTTTGTCGTGAGGGTCGCTAAATAGCTTAGGGCTGGGCTGTAAACCCGGAGAGGGTTTGAGCTAGGGACGGCGAGGTCGGGAAACCGCTCTTTAGATGTTTTTGGTGAAGGTTGGGGTTGAGGTGAGGCGGCGGGGTTCGCTTTGAGCGCGCATAAGGGGGCGGATGACGGCGGCTTTGATGTTGTAAACACCTTGGTTGACCTCGAGGTGGCCGTCGACTTCGAGAAGGGGTGAGCCCATCAGAATAAGGCGGCACTGAGCGTATACGTCCGGTGTAATGACGACGTTCATGAGACCTGTTTCGTCTTCGATGCTGGCGAAAGCCATGCCTTTTGCGGTCGGCGGCTTCTGTAAAAGGCTGATGAGACCTGCGACTCGAATCTTTGCGCGGTTCCGTGTGCTTTTGAGATCGGCTGCAGTCGTGTAGTGACCGGCGGCTTTGAGACGCGGGCGCAGAATTCCGAGGGGATGCTTGTCGATTGAAAAGCCTTTCGTTTGGTATTCGCGCTGGACGGTTTGCCAGCCGTCTTCTTCAGGGACGAGCTTGATTTCAATTTGCTGGCGCTCTTCATCGAGACCGGAGTGTGCGCCGAAGAACAAGCTGTTCTGATCGAAGTTCAGGCCTTGAATGACCCACATTGCTTCACGCGCATCGAGTCCAAAACACCGAAGGGCATCGGCTGCAGCCAAGCGGATCATTGAAGCCTTCGATAATTTCGTACGACGAATGAGATCTTCGAGACTTTTGAAAGGGCCGTTCATCGTACGCTCTGCGATCAGCGTGTCTGCCGCTTCTTTTTTGAGACCGTACACCGAGCAAAAGCCCACTCGGACATCAAACATATCGACTTGGTCTTTGAACATGTCGACATTCACCGTCTTTTTCTTGCCTTCAAGGGTGTAGTCCCAGACGGAGTGCTGAACATCGAGCGGGCGGAATTCGCAGCCATGGCGTTGAGCATCGCCCACGATTTGACGAGGCGAATAGAAACCCATCGGTTGTGAGTTGAGAAGCGAACAGGCGAAAACGTCTGGGTGATGCCGCTTCAAATAACAGCTGATGTACGTGATTAAAGCGAAACTCGCGGCATGACTCTCGGGAAAGCCGTATGACGAAAAGCCTTCGATCGTTTTATAGATTTGATCGGCGTACTCGCGCGGGATCCCGTTTGCCGACATGCCGTTAACGACTTTTTGGTAAAGGCCATCCATGACGGCTTTCTTTTTCCAGGCGGAGGAGACAACGCGGCGAAGTTCGTCGGACTCACCGGGCGTGAAGCCTGCAACTTCGATTGCGATCTGCATGACTTGCTCTTGAAAGAGTGGAATGCCCAGCGTTTTTTGTAAGACGGGAACGAGCTTCGGATGCGCGTAAGTGACCTTTTCGCGACCGGCACGGCGTTTTAGATACGGGTGAACCATGCCGCCTTGAATTGGACCGGGCCGAACAATCGCGACTTCAATGACGAGGTCGTAGTAGTTGCGAGGTTTCAAACGCGGAAGAAGCGACATCTGCGCGCGCGATTCGATTTGGAACACGCCCACGGTGTCAGCTTCGCAGATCATGTCGTAAGTTTTTTTATCTTCTTGCGGGACTTGGGCAAGATTCCAATCAAGGCCTTTGTGAGCTTTCAAAAGTTGCAGCGACTTCTGAACGGCTGTCAGCATACCGAGTGAGAGCATGTCGAGTTTCATGAGCCCTAGCGTGTTGATGTCGTCCTTGTTCCATTGAACGACGAAGCGACTGTCCATCGTTGCGGATTCAACCGGTACGATATCGATGACGGCATCGTTCGAGATCACGAAGCCGCCTGAGTGAATGCCCAAATGCCGAGGAAAGCCCTGAAGAGCGAGTGAAAGATGCAAAAGCTTTTGGAACGTTTCAGGGGTAAGCCCAATTTTTTGCAGATCGAAGGAGTGGCCTCGATCGGGAGACTCCGCTTGTGAGGCCGGCGAATGCGCTTCCGGGAGCTCGACTTCTTTTTCGTCTGCTGGGAGGTGGGGGCGAAGTTGTTCGTCGACCAAACGTGAAAGGCCTTCGCGACCCATGAATTTGACAAGAGCATCGACTTGAGAAAGCTCAAGTCCCATGACCTTGGCAACTTCACGGATCGCCATGCGTGAACGATAGCAAACCACCGTGCAGACCATAGCTGCACGACGCTCGCCGTATTTAGAATAAATGTGCTGAATGACTTCTTCTCTTCGTTCGTGTTCGAAGTCGATATCGATGTCAGGAGGTTCAGCCCGTTCTTCAGAGAGAAAGCGCCCAAACAGAAGGCCAAGTTTCACGGGATCGACAGCTGTGAGCCCAAGCGTATAACAAACGACCGAGTTCGCAGCCGAGCCGCGCCCTTGATGAAGAATGTTTTTTGATTTCGCAAATTCGCAAATTTCTCTCAAGGTTAAGAAGTAGTCTTCGTATTCAAGCTTCGCTATTAGCGCTAACTCTTCATCGATTTGTTTGCGCACCTTTCTTAAGAAAGCCGCTTCTTTTTGTTTTTCAGGGCCAGAGGGTAAATGCTTTGCGCGTGTGATTTGCTCGCCGTAACGCCACCACAGACCTTTTTCGCAGAGGTCGCGAAGATGCTCGGTTGCCGTTTTACCTTTGGGTAAATTCTCTTGCGGGTAGCGGTAGCGAAGTTCCGTCAGCGAGAAGTTGATGCGGCTTGCGATTTCAAGTGTACGCGCCACGAGATCGGGGCGTTCACGGAAGAGAAACGAAATTTGCTCCGGAGTTTTTAAGTAGCGTTCGCGATTGAGCGTTAGGCGTGTTGCGCCTTCGCGCAAAGTCGTTTTGTGCAAGATGCAAGTCAGCACATCGTGAAGCGGCTTTCGTGACGGGTCGTGAAACAGAGGTCTTTGAGTCGCGAACAGACTCAAACCCAGCTCGCTCTCAAATTGAAGTGCTTGGCGATACGCGCGCACTGATTCCCACGTGAAGTCTTTGTGCACGGGCAGATAGAGCCTATCTTGGAAGGCCTCTTTCAATTTTTTTAAGTTTTCCCCCTTCCACGGAGGAAGGGGGAAGGCAATCAGGTCTTCGTTTTGATCGCAGATATCTTTGAGCGATAGAATGATCTGCCCTTTGGGCGCCTTTCGTTTTGCTTTCGTGATCAGGTGCGAAAGCCTGACGTAGCCGTCTTTGTTCATTGGCAAAAGTGTTACGGGCGCTGAATCGTAGGCGGTTAGCGTTGCGCCGCAAAGATATTGAAACGGTGTGGTCGGCTTCCCATTTTCGTCGGCGAAAGCGAGCTGCTCGGCATCGAAGACAGATGGCTTTTCAGCGGCTTGATAGCCACGCACAACGCCGTAGAGACCGTTGACATCGCAGATGCCGATACCACGGTACCCGAGTTTCTTTGCACGCAAGACCATCTCTTCGGGGTGAGAGCCGCCTTGCAGAAATGAGAAGTTTGTTTGCGCAAGAAGCTCAATGAATTGCGGCCGTTTGTTAAGCGCGACCAGGTCGTCGAAGGCGTCTTCGTAGGCGTCGCCTAGAAGTTTGTGTGACGGCGCTCGAAACGTTTTGAGTGCACGCCCTGGATCTCGAGAGCCTGCGGTGTACATGAGCTTTTGCTTAAGCGATGAAGCTGTGAGCGCGGCGTCGTTACTTACGTTGTTATTTGCGCTGTCGCTGTCGCTGTTAGACGAGGTGACAGGACCTCTGTGGGAGCCCATCGCAGAAGGGTCAGGAAGTTCGCGCGGCGTAGAAGATGACGTGTTTGAGTCTTTGCCGGAAGCCGAACTTGGATCTACGGGGAGATCGAAAGTCTTCGGATGTTTCATTTAAAAACACCCGAAGAGAAAAGGGGTTGGGAGAGAGCTTTAGAAAATAAGCACAGCGTCGTTCTCAGAAAGAGCGACGGCAAAGGCTCACATGTGCAACGTGACGTCGGCGACTGCGACGACAAGAAGAACAAGGAACGAGATGCAGGCAAAGAAAAGTTCTTGAGAGGCTTCATCTTTACGTCTTTCGATTTTCATCCAATACATCCTTGTGTTGTAAATCGTGGCTGCGTTTTCGTTTCTAGATGCGTGTTTCTTTTAGGGCCATTTTCTTGAGAGCTAAAAAATCAACGAGAGGGTTCCGGTTCTCAGGTGGGAGGGGCCAAGAGCCCGAAACCCTCTCGTGCAGTCGTTCTACCGTTTGTAAGTCGGCGCCGTGAGTTGCAACGGCCAAATGAGGGAAGTCTTCTTGTGGTCATTTACAGTGACCCTTCCTCACCCTAGGAGTCGGTTCATTCGCAAAAACTAATCGAAGTACCCGTGCACGAAATATTCGTGGGTCATGAGGTCTTGGAAAATCCAGAGACACTGACCTTCGGGTGAGACAGCGAAGTAGTAGTCGCGCCTTGTGCCGAGGGCGCCTGGTTTCGTCTCTTCCCACCAGGCGTCTTCGAGGCGTTCGATCGGAGTGTTCGAGAGCACTTTGAGCTTCGCTAACTCTTCGATCGTGAGCGGATACGGTTCATTTAAAAGTCTTGTTGGCCGAGGCGCTGTCATTACGGTGTCGCCGTACGCAGGTTCGTAAGCGAATGCTTCGAGCGCCTCGTTGGGCATATCGGCCGCAAGGTTTGCGTTCGACACAGGGCTTGCTTTCGCTTTCGGTAACTTTGCACCACTTAAGCGGCGTTCAGTCATTGTTTCGGGCTTTACGACTTCTTGAGGCTCGCTGACCAAACTGTAAGAACGCTCGGGTAAAATAGCGTTCTCAATTTTGTAGACGCCGGGGCGAAGCGCGCTCTGAAGCAAAAGACTAAAAAGCGTTTGCAGCTTGTCTGCATCGGTCGTGCGAGGTTCAAAGAAATCGAGCTGTTGAACTTTCTCTTCGCAAGGGATCAAGAGCATCTCGAAATCACGAATCGGGTTTTCGAGGTTCAATGCGTCGAGACGGTTTTCAAGAAGCGTTGCAAACAGTTCGCGGTCACGCGAAGGCATGTTTGGTTCAATTTCGATCTTGTGTCGGGCGCTCGAATACTCGCAGTGAAGGATCAAGACGAGCTTGCGGGCGAAAAGCCTGCGGCCAGCCAAGCGCGCGAACAAGTAATCGAGCGACTTCTCTGAATGGTGGAGAACCAACGACACAAGTGAGAGCGGGAAATCCAAGTGCACGTAATCTTGTAGGGGCTCTGTCGGCGCAAGCGGTGAGATCACCGCGCGGTCGAGGGCGTGAAGCCGTTTCCACAGGAGTGCACCGGTTTTTCCCCAGCGTTCTTGGAATGAAGACGCCGAAAGCTTTGCGAGATCGCCTGCCGTTTTAAAACCGATCATCAAAAAGAACGTGAGGATATGTTCGACTTGTGACGGCTTTTCCCACGGAACCAACCCCTCAAGAGAGAGTAGAAGGGGAAGAGAGAGCGATTTGAGATAGTCTCTCTCTTCCCCCATAGGGATGATTGTGTCCGGGTGGGCATGAGCGAAGGCCTGGGCTCCGGCGGGCGTGTCAGCGATGGCGTACTGAGCACCGAACCCGAGGTCTTGTGAAAGGAGAAGCGCAGCTTGCGCCAAACCTTCTTCGCTCTGAAGCTGTTTTGATTGCACTGCCTCCGGCAGTGCTTGCGAAGTCCTCGACATCCCTGATCTGCGGTCCTTCGCAAAAAAATGGGACGTCGAAGCGATCTCGATGAAGATCCACATCGTGCGGAGTTCATCGAGGCCGCCGCTCGCAGTGCGAGCCGAATCGCTCACGCGGTATACGACTCGTGGCGAGAACTGTAAGAAGCTCTCGGCGATCGCATGCGGTGTGCGTTTACGAGTCTTATGACCCGCTACTTGTTCTTGGAGTTTCAAACAAAGAACGCGTGTTGCCGTTGTCGGTAATGCTGCTTTGCTCGTTTGAAGACTCTGAGGCAGTTGCCATGTTGGAGCCGAGGA
>CAJYOV010000450.1 GCA_913776405.1 Pseudobdellovibrionaceae bacterium | reverse complement strand
TATCAGACCCCGAGCGCTCGCCATTTGACTCGATCGTTCGGCGAGTGTCTTTGCCGGCTCGATTGCGACACGAGTTTGGCGCCACGGCTTTCATTCGTGCTTCGCTGTTCGTGAGAATGTTCGGGTCCGCGTTATTGACGCCAGAGTTAACCGCCGCAAACGACGACTCTGAAAGAACCAGAACAGTTAAAACCGCGAAGATCATTTTCATAACCGAATCCTCCGTTAGGGGCACACCAACTCTCTAATACGAGATTTGTGCCAGCAGAGTCGGTCGGAAGCGCCTTGAATTGAAGCTGAGACGTCTCAGGCTGAGACAAATAAAAAGGGCAGCTTGCGCTGCCCATAATTTCGTTCACCTGTCTTGATCTTAGACAGCGCTTATTGGTTCGAACCTGCGCCAGAGACGGGCGCAGCTTTGGTCGCCGGCGTCTGAGTTGTGTCCGTGTAAGTGCCGTTTGAAAGGCCAATGTCGCCTTTAGCAACGGTGCGGATCACACAATCAGTACAGTCAGGCGTGTTAGCTGAGATCGAAGGCTGTCCGCGAACGACGGCCGTCGAGCCGTCTGCGCCTGTGCTGCCGCCGTCGTCAGCGAACGCAGGGAGAGCCAGGAGGAGCGAGAAAACAGCGGTTAACGTGAGTTTTGTCGTTTTCATTCTTTAATCCTCTACCTTAGAGATTCAACTCAGTCGTTGCCGGAGCGATAATATCGAGAAGGTTGTTGAAGGTCACAGCGATCTGGCTCGCCACTGTCGGACCATCTGGGCTGTCAACCTTGTTGATGTCGCCGTTCCCTTTATAAGACAACTTTATCATACCAACGCCAGGACGGGTAATTTGCGCAGGTTTACCTGATTTTTCGTCCCATTTTACGACAACTTCTTTCTTCGCTTGGTCCACGATCGTGGCGATTCGGCCCCGGGCATCATACGTGAGCTTAACGCTCTGGCCGTCTGAGTTCTGCGCGCTCACCAGGTTCGCTTTCGTGTCGTACAAGAACGATGTCTCGCGCTTGCGGAGAAGCTTGCCTTTTTGATCGAAGAAGTCGGTTTGAACTTTCGAGACTTTGTTGAAGTCGTTTTTGTACTCGAATACCAAACGCATGTTGTTCACGGTCTTCTCTTTCACGAGACCGTTGCCATAGTAGTCGTAAGTCGTCGTGACGCCATCTTTTTTAACTGAAGTCGGTTTGCCGAACTCAGGGTGGTACGAGATATCGACGACGTTTGAGAGCGTTTTCGTGAGAACGCGCGAGAGGTAACGTTGACCGTCTTTCGCTTTTTTATGCCAGAACTCGAAACGCGCATCGTTTTTCACTTCGTTGCCGCATTTCTTCAGAGCGGTCGACCAGAAGTGGTTCTGTGCATCGTTCTTATCGAATTCGTAGTTGTAAGTTTCCTTACAAGCCGGGCCGCTCGTTGCGCGCTCAGTAAACGATGTCACCCAGTCGTTCTTCGCGTTGTAAGTCAGCGCTTTGAACGTGTTGTCTGGGAACGTCACTTTCGTGAGGTTGTGAAGATCGTCGTACGAGTACGTGTACTTGTTCTTCCATGCGTTCTTGTTTTCGATCAGGTCTTCGCCGTTGTATTTGTATTCAGAACGAAGGCCGTTTGGTCCAACAATCTCTTTAACACGTTTTGTCGGCGTGTAAGCGAAAGAGAGTTTGCGACCGCTGTTATCGATCACTTCTTTCAAGAGATCGATATTGTAAGACAACTTCAGGAAGTTGCCGTTCTTGTCGCTGATCTGAATCATTTTGCCGTTAGAGTTGAACTTCTGAGACGTTCCGTCGGCAAGCGTGCGAGTGTAAGTCGAACCGTCAAAGACGATCTTCTCGACTTCGAGACCGTCTGCTTTGTAAACCACGCCTTTTTGAACGTCAGGCGTTTTGATGCCGGCCTTTTGAGCCCAGTCATTTCGTGTGTCGCCGTATGAACGGACTTGTTCACGAAGCGTCTCAACCGCTTGCGCTGTCGCGCCTGGGTTTGTTTTTTTGTAGTACGCAAGAATCTCTTCGACCGTCTTGTCGAGGTTCTTATCGTCGTATTTTGCAGCCGAGTAAATCACTTCTTGACCCGCTCCGCATTCAGCGAGTTTCAAACGACCTTCTGGCGTTTTCTCTACAGATGTTTCGTAGTCTGTACACCAGCCGAAACCAAACATGCCCGAGAAGATCGAGCGGCTATTGTAGTAACGGTTCATGCGAAGTTGATAACCGGAGCCTTGGACTGAAAGGTCCAACCAAGAATCGGTGTAGTTCGCGTTCTTCATGTCGACGAGAGCGTGTCCATTTGACGGGATGAGTGCCACAGATGTGGCAACAGACAGCGCTACAGCAAGCACCAAACGTTGCATCGAAAGCTCCTTCTCTCTTCTGCTTACACTTGTATCTTAACAACCTTCCGAATCATCAATCCACCGATTACTTGGAGGGCTAGCATGATGAACAGAGCGAAGATGCCTAGAGCAGTGGTGAAGAGGGGCTCGACGTAAGTTGGGTCAACGATCGCGAACGCGCCCAAGAGGCCGAACGGGATCAATGTAATGATGATTCCTTGGGTTACACCCTGTGCCGTCATCGCATCGATTTTCTTTTCGATCTTCTGGCGCTCACGAATCGTGTAGGTGATCGTTTGAAAAGTTTCCGCAAGGTTGCCGCCGGTCTCGCTCAAGATGTTCACGCAAGTCACGAACATCTGGACGTCTGGCCGGGGAATTCGCATGCCAAGGTCATTCAAAGCGTCGGCCATCCCGCGACCGACTTGAACTTCGGAAAGAACCAGGCCGAATTCCTGAGAGATCGGATTCGGCATATTGTCTTTCACGCGTTCCATACACTGCTGAACGGAAAGGCCCGCTTTCACGCCGTTTGCCATCAACGTCATACCGTCGACCATTTGGTCTGTGAACGCTGTGCAACGCTTTTCCCAAAGATGTTGGAAGATGAGCTTCGGTACCGACCACATGGCGATCGTAACGCCACAACCGATGATGGTGCCGATTAAAACGTTCGGCCAAAACACGAGGAAGAAGAGGGCGCCCAAACCGAAGCTTGAGACCATCATCATCATCGTGACTTTACGCTCGTCCGTTTGAACGAACATCAGTTCCATCAAGCGAAGGACTTCGGCGCGTTGACCTAAGCTTCGATCATGGAGCCAGAGAATGATTCGGTCCGACCATAGATAAGCCACGACGAAAATTAAAATCGCAACAATCGGAATGATCAGGAAGTCATTGCCCACGATTTTTGAAACTAAAAGGTCGATCGGGTTCATAACTTACGATCCTCCGCCTGAAGCTTTCTTCAGATCAGTCGGCTGTGCAGCTGGCGCAGCGGCACCTGCCGGAGCTTGCGCGACGTCGTTTGAGAACAACGTTTTTGGGATAACGATCCCTTTTTTCTCGAACTTCTCGATGAACTTTGGAATCAAGCCTGTCGCTTGGAACTGGCCAATAATCTTTCTGTTCTTATCGAAACTCTTTTCGACGAAGCGGAAGACTTCCTGCTGAGTGACGATGTCACCTTGAAGGCCCTGGACTTCAGAGATGCTGATGATTTTTCTCGAGCCATCTGAGAGTCGTTGAATCTGAATGATTAGGTTTACGGCGCCTACGATTTGCTCGCGAATCGCTTTGGCAGGTAAATCCATACCGGCCATCATACAGAGTGTCTCGAGGCGACCGATCGCTTCTTTCGGGTTGTTTGCGTGAACGGTTGTCATAGAACCATCGTGGCCCGTGCTCATCGCGGACAACATGTCGAGGGCCGCGCCGTCACGACATTCGCCGACGACAATGCGATCCGGGCGCATACGAAGCGAGTTCTTAACGAGATCTCGGATCGTCACGGCTCCAGCACCTTCCATATTGGCGGGGCGGGTTTCGAGTCGCACGACATGATCTTGTTTCAATTGAAGTTCGGCAGCATCCTCGATCGTCACTACGCGGTCATCGGCGCCGATAAAGCCCGAGAGCGTATTGAGAAGGGTGGTTTTACCGGAACCGGTACCGCCTGAGATAATGATATTCAATTTGTTCTGCACGCAGATGCGGAGGAATTCCATCATGTTTGGCGTGATGGCCTTCCACTCATTGACATAAGTTTCAGCCGTGACCGGTGTCTTCCGGAATTTCCGGATCGTGACAGCGGGGCCGTCGATCGCAAGGGGCTCAATGACCGCATTTACACGGGAGCCGTCTTTCAAGCGAGCATCGACATAAGGAACGCTCTCATTGATTTGACGACCTAGCGGCTGAACGATCCGTTCAATCACTTTTCTCAAATGGAAATTCGACGTGAACGTGACCGGCGAAATCTGCGTCTTACCATTTTTCTCGATGTAAATGCGACGGTGGCCATTCACCATAATTTCGGTGACGGCTGGATCCTCAAGAAGTTGCTCAAGCGGGCCAAGACCGAGAGCTTCGTTCAAGACTTCTTCGATAATGCCCGCGCGCTCTTCACGCCCCATGCCCGGAGCTTCTTTGTCGACAAGTTGCGAGATAGTTGCATTTGTTTTTTTGCGAAGCTCGGCTTCCTTTTGCGGATCGCCTTGTGTGTCGGTGATGCCTTTTTTAAGGTCCATCGCCTTGATGAGTTCTTGGTGGACTGTCAGCTTCAGCGCTGTACGTGGGTCCACATTCGTCGGCATCTTACTGCGAGACGACGTCGACGCTTCTTGTGAAGGACCTTCTTTTTTAAATTTAAGTGCCTGCGGACGCGCCGTTGCTTTTAGTTGCTGAAGCAGGCCGCCCGTAAGCTTACGAACCACATCGAAATGCGCAGCCGCAATCGGAGACCGCGTTGCTGACACAACAAACGGAGCTGACCGCTGAAGCGAAGCACTCGCTGTGACGTCATCCTGTGGGATCACGCCTAGGATCGGTTTACGAAGTTGATTGCCGATCGTCGCAGGCGCGATACCCGTTGCGCTCGCTTTGTTGACCACGACTTGCAACATATCTGTTGGAAGGCTTGCGGCCATAAGATCTGTCATCAGGCGAACGGTTTGGTTGAAGGCGAGCGGCTCCGGTGTCGTCACGACAAGAAGTGCAGTTGCTTTCTCGATGACTGCCATCTGGGTCGGCGTCATGTTGTAACCAACGTCGACAATGATGAAGCGATACATGTTCGATAAGGTCTCGAGCTGCTTTACAGCCTGCTCAGGCGACACGTTGAGCGATGCATCCGTGCTGCCTTTGACGGCGGCCACGTAACCGAGGTTCGTACCTGGGTGTTGAGATACAACTTGTGGCAGCGTCGCTGCCGTAATCGAACCCGTGAAGTTGCAAAGATCTGTCATCGTGCGCGGTTCGCGAATTCCGAGGATGACGTTCTGATCGCCGCATGATTGCGCATCAAGATCGACAAGCAGGGTGGGTGCGCGCATTTCCATCAGGAACGCGAACGCAAGATTGGCGCTGAAAACGCTTTTTCCAACGCCACCTTTACCGCCGGTAACCGCAATGATGTGGGAATTTGGATTCACAGCCATGAAAGCCCCTCGTGTCTACCAAGGCTTATCGGCACAAACCTGACCCGAAACGAGTCGGGTCTAGTCAACTTTCTTCAGAAGCTGGACCCGGATCAATCCTTCAGGCGGAATTTTTCTTTCACTTTTTCTGCGCCTTGGCTCGCACTCGCCTTAATCATCGGCGTGACGAAGACAACGAACTGCGATTGGTTTCTCTGGAACGCTTTAGAGGCGAAGAGAGACACGATCGGGTCGTTTGCATTGTTCTTCGGAAGCTTGTTGTAGTCTGTACCCGTCGAGTTGGTGATAAGGCCGCCGACGGCTGCAGACTGACCGCTACGCACGACAATCGTCGTGGTCATCGCACTCTGCGACGTCATAGGGCCTGCGTCAGTCGTGCCGAGGAGACTCGTCATCGAGAAGTCGATCTGCAGTCGGATACTGTCAGAGCGCGGGTTCAAGATCGCGGGAGTGATCGAAGTTTTCAGGCCCGTGTTCTCAAACTGAGTGATCGCTTGACCTTGAGTGTTTGCCGTTACGTAAGGAACTTTCGTGATGTTGTTTAGGTCACCCTTTTGACCGTCGAGAACGATCAAGCTTGTGCTCTGAAGAACTCGCGCATGGCCGTACTGTTTTGCCCAGTTCAACTTTGGCAACAGGTTCGAGATGACACCTGTGATGGAACTGACAACTGAACTTGGTGAGCGGCTATCGCTCTCGAAGCTTACACCTGAGCCGTCTGACAACGTCGGTGTCCACTGGAATTTAAAGCTCTTCTCAAAGTTCTTGTTGAGTTCGACGTAGTGAACGACAAGCTGAATGATCTTGCCCGGATCTTTCGGCGGCGCCGCTTTGATCTGGATCAAGTTCAAAACATATTGCTTCTTAAGTTTTACGATGACGCCCGCGTTCTCGCCTGCTTCCTTGACGATATCAGGGACATACATTTCAGCGATCGCTTGGCAGCGGTCTTTCTCGACCGCATCACCAACGGAGCCTTCAAGAATGAACTTGTCATTCACGGCGCGAACTGTGACTTCCGGGTTATTGATGTCATTTGCAATCGCTTGCGCGATCTTGCGCTGGAGAATAGGGGAGAGTGTCGCCAAATTCGAGGCAACCTTATCGCCATACTGAGTGACGACCGCAATGATGCGGTTGAGATCGCGAACCGTGAGAACCTGACCATCGACAACGACTTTGTTGTTGATGATCTTGATCGTGATCCCTTCGATGTCACCAAGAAGCGCTTTGATTTCTTGCGCGACTTTCGCGTAATTCGTCTTTTGCACGTCGAGGCGGAACTCGTAAATTTTCTGATCTTTTTCGTTGTAGATCAAAAGCGAAGCAAAGCCGGCTTTCTGCGGTTGAAAACGAAGTGTGTTGGTCGAGCGATCAATCTGCACTTTCGTGACTTTTTTGAAATCACCCTTGAACTTTGCGTTGGGCGGCAAGAATAAGAGCTGCTCGTTCTGTTCGATGCCCACGAAAAGAGGGAGGGTCTTTTCGCGCTTTGGATCGATCTTGTCGAGTTCACCAAATGCTTTATCGGGCGCATCAGCAGGCTTGTTCTGATCGAGTGGAAGAGGCGCGCCAACGACGACCTCTTCTTTTTTGGTAGGTGCGGAGTCTTCTTCTTGTGCAAAGCCAGCCAGCGGTGTCGTCAAAGACACGATGAGCGCTGAGGCTAGCACTGCAACTCGAATTTGATTCATTTTCATATCCCCGTCCTTATCCCCAAAGACCTCAAAAAAACTTTTCTCTTACAGAACCGAGGCTCAAAGTGCCCACTACAGATCTTGATAGCGAGTTCTCTTCTGCGGCAGCTTCGTCGGTCGAGATTCCTGACGTTGCGGCGGCGAGAAAGCTGGCGCTTGTTGCGGCATCGCTTGCGGTTGTGCCGCAGGCGCGTTCATACCTTGAAGCGTCGGTGCTGCAGGCGCAGCAGCTGGCACTCGCGTTAACTGCGGCTTCGCTAGCACATCTTCGACCGTCGTAATCCGTGTCGGAGCCTGAAGGCGATCGTTCGGATGACGAAGAACCGTAAAGAGACTTCCAGGTGAAGTCGCGAGAATGTAGACAAGCTGTTGCGCATCCTCTGGTTTGGCTTCGACCGTGATTGTCGAGAAATTCGTGTTTGCACTTAAGTTGATGCGGTTGACGGTCTTGCCGTTACCATCGAGTTCGAAGCGACGCGGGATCTTGTTCACGACATTCAAGCCTGTTGCAAGAACGACCACGTCTTGAAGAATCGTGCGAACTTCACGGCGAGCGTCTTGGCCCTTACCATAATCAAGCGCAGCGATGATATCGATGCGGTCGCCAGGCTTGAGTAATCGCGTAACGCCACGAATATCATCGACGGGAAGAGCGATACCACGCTTACCTGGCGAGATTTCCATCGAAAGGCCGGTCTCAGCACCAGGCAGGAGCAATTTCGTTTGGAGAAGCTGTTCGCCTTTTTTAATTGGAACCGCAGCAACTTGACCAACGGCGCCCTCTGGCTCCGAGATCGCATCTGGCTGAATGAAATCCACAGGCTGATCCACATAATCGAGCTTCGATTCGTCGATCGTTTCCATTTCCGCGATGTCTTGGCTTGCGACCACCACGCGTTTTGTTGCGCCGAATTTCTTCGCCATCGCTGTCTTTTGCTCTTGCGACCAAGAGTAAAGAAGGAAGATCGCCAAGAGGGCGGCGCCCACCGAGATCCATAATGTTCGAGTCTGACTTCCTTGCATATCCCCCGAGATCCTTCCCTTATTCCCCGCAACTTGCGTTCAGACAGATGCCGTATTGGATTTGCAGCCAAACGGGACTGACTTCGACAAGTTGATTTCGCTTCTGCGGCCCCACAAGAGCTTGGTTAAACACCTTGTCGTTGTGAGTTGAGTTATCGTTTCTAGTAGATGTGTTCGATTCGATTTCAGGACCACCCATACGGATTGGGCGCTCTGTCGCGATACCCATGTC
>CAJYOV010000449.1 GCA_913776405.1 Pseudobdellovibrionaceae bacterium | reverse complement strand
CCTCCAATTCGGCGAGAAGCAGTATCCTGCAATCGCACTCAGTGAAAAAGGCGTTCAGCGTTTCGTTGCGCATCTCGATCTTTTAAAGGCGTATTTCGGTTTCAAGGGTCATTTCAAAATTCGTTCGACGAACGACTTTCCATCTGACTGTGGTCTTGCAAGCTCGGCTTCGAGTTTTGCGGCATTAACGAAAGTCGGTGTGATCGCGCTCGCGGACCTGACGAGTAAGCCAGCTTCCACTGTGGCAGAAGCCGCAGATCTGAGCCGGCGCGGTTCGGGTTCGTCTTGCCGCTCGTTCTTCGAGCCTTGGTCGATCTGGACGCCTGAACATGTCTCCGACGTTCCGCAGCTGAATCGATACGGCGACCTGATCCATCAAGTTGTCGTTGTAAACGACACGGTGAAAGCGGTGTCGTCGTCTGAAGCGCACAAGCGCGTAACGACGAGCTTGTTGTTTGCGGGTCGTCCAAATCGCGCAGACGTTCGCGCGATCGATTTTATCAAGGCTCTCGAACGCAACGAATGGGAAGAAGCTTTTGAGATTGCCTGGGCCGAATTCTGGGACATGCACGCGCTGTTCGAGACAAGCCAACCAGGGTTTGGCTACATGACGCCAGGCTCAATCGAAGTTTTGTCGTTCGTGCGCGATCTTTGGAACCGCGAGGGCTTTGGTCCGCTCGTAACGATGGACGCAGGTCCGAATGTGCATCTTCTTTACCAGAACGATGAGCGCGGCCGTCGACACGCAAACGCGGTCGTCAAAGCGATGTTCCCGCGCTACAAAGTGTTCTCAAGTGAGAAAACAACATGAGTGCACAAGCGCAAGCGGGCGGCACAAATCAAGCCGGGATGATGAATTCGCAAACGAATTCGACAGCAACCTCGATGGAGACCACAGTCTTCGGCAAAACGATCCTACTCGGCGAACACGCGGTGTTGCGTGGTTGCCCAGCACTCGTTTGTCCGGTGCACGCTCGTTCTTTGAAACTGAAGTTCGAGCAGACGGACTCGGCCCTTAGCGTTTCGCTTAGCGGCTCTCACGGTCAGGAACTGAAGCTTCTTTTCTGGGGTGTGATCGAGCGAGCTTTCGAGATGCTCGGTGTGAATCGCGACCAGATGAAAGGCCACTTCGACATCGAAAGCACGATTCCTGTAGGAGCCGGCATGGGGGCCTCAGCGGCGCTTTGTGTAGGAGTCGGGCGCTGGTTCGAGTGGAAGAAGCTTGTATCCGCCGATGAACTGCTGGAGTTCTGCCGACAGCTCGAAAATTTGTTCCATGGCGAATCGAGTGGTCTCGATATCGCGGTCGCCCTCTACGGTCGTTGTTTAAAATACGTGCGTGGCGGTGAGCGAACACCGGTTGAATTTAAATGGAAGCCCAACTGGTACGTGTCGTATTCGGGCAAACGGGGCGTGACGTCTGAATGTATTCAGAAAGTGAAACAGCTCAGCGATGCGAACCCGAAGTTCGCTCTCAGCATCGACGAGCAGATGAAGCAGGCTGCGCAAAAAGCCGAACACGCTTTGATGGCGCCAGAATCAGAAACGTCGCTGGACGAACTTGCGGTCGCGATCAACCAAGCGCGAGGTTGCTTCACAGAGTGGGGCTTAGCTGATGGCGAGATGGGTCGTCATCTCGAAGAGCTGGTAAAATCAGGCGCTCTCGCTGTAAAACCAACGGGCTCAGGCGATGGCGGCTTCGTCTTAAGTCTGTGGCGCTCGGCACCTCCGTCATCGCTCTTAAGCCAGTTGATCCCGCTCTAACGGGCTCCAGCTAAACAATTGCTTAATCATCCGTGACTCGTTTTAGGACTTTGTAGTCAATAAAGGCGTGTCTTGATTTCGTATTCCAATTCATCGGTCAAGGTGTCGATGAATCTAGAGATGGAAAAGAGGCAAAGTCGAACAGTCGCTAAAGTGGTTAAGGCGCTCTGGGAAAAGGGTGTCAATCTTGGCGTGGCGGCAGCGCCGCCAGATGAGCAGCCGCGCGTTCGTCGTTTAAATAATGCGCTTTTTGGCTACATCGTTTCGGGTCACGTCTATACGCTCATCTACCTGTGCTTAGGCGCGTGGCGACTTCTCGCGATTCAAATTGCGTTAAGCTTTATGGCGCCACTTGCGTTGTGGTTGAACTTTAAAGGCTATTACCGCGTCGCTCGTATTTATCAGTCGATGAGCTTTTCGATTGCGATCGCGATCATCATCTGTCTCGTCGGTGAAGAGACTTACATCGCGCTCCTATTCTTTCCCGCGATTGCGAGTGTCTTCGTTAACTTTCAATCGCACGAAAAAACAGATCTCAAAATTTCGCTGTTCGTCGCGACTGCCATCACGGGCGCTTCGCAGCTTTATGCGCATGCTCATGAGGCTTGGATATTTATCGACCCGAAGTGGTTGCCACTCATGCGCACGGCGTGCTGGGTCGGGTCGATTTCGATCTTCGTTTCTCAGATTTATATGTTCTTTAAGTCCGTCGATGAGTCGAAAGAAGCGCTGATGCTTTCGCACGCGCACATGCACGACATGCTAGCCAGCGTGGATGACGGCTTCTATTTCGTTAATCGCGAATGGACACTCTTGTACTACAACCCGAAGGCTGCCTTTTACCTCGAGATGCATGGGATCAAAAACGCGCAAGGCCGAAACTTTTGGGAACTCGTTGAGACGGAGAATGCCCGCACTTGGGTCACGAATCTCGGAGACGCCATGCAGACGGGTGTCATCTACCGCGAAGAGTATTACGACGAGATCCAAGATCTTTGGACGGAAGTCGTTGGTTTTCCGAGTGACTCGGGCATGAGCATCACGTTCCGAGTCATTACGGAACGGAAGAAAAACGAAATCGCGCTCCGCGAGAGCGAACAACTTCAGCGTGCTATCTTTGAGCATGCGGCTACAGGTCTTGCGATTACATCACCGCAAGGCCAATTCCAACAAGTGAACCCAGAGCTCTGCCGCATTCTCGGCTACGACGCGAAAGAGTTTGTCGGTCTTTTCGCTCACGACATCACTGTCCGCGATGAACAACATCAGACGCACGCGGATGTGGCGACAATCGTGTCGGGCGCCGCCGACAAGATTGACCGCCAGAAAAAATATATTCATAAGTCTGGTCGTTCCGTTCAGGCCAACTTGCAAGTCCGGACTTTGCGCGACGAAAAAGGTTTGCCGAAATTCAACGTCGTTTCGATTCAAGATTTAACGGACTCAAAACTGGCAGAGCAGAAGCTATTTCAAGCCTCGAAAATGTCATCGCTCGGTGAGATGGCAGGCTCAATCGCGCACGAGATCAATAGCCCAATGGCCGTGATTCAATTGAGTGCTGAGCAACTCGAAGATCCCGAGATGGTCGAAATTCTCGATAAAGAGGAGATCGCCGCGATCGGTAAGCGTATCTCAGACACCGTTGTTCGCATCTCGAAGATTATCAAAGGCTTAAAAACGTTCTCCCGAAACGCCGAGCGCGATGAAATGGAAGCGACTGCCGTCAAATCTTTAATAGACGACACACTCGAGCTGTGTCGCGAACGCTTCAAGCAAAAGGGCATCGCTCTTCGTCTGGGCGAGGTTTCAGAGATTCAAACACGCTGTCGGCCAACTGAAATTTGTCAGGTCTTGCTGAATTTGTTGAGTAACTCCTTCGACGCTGTCGACTCATCCGGATTGACCGACCGCTGGGTCGAAGTTTCGGCGGTTCAATCGGACTCAAATGTCGAGATCTCCGTCGTTGATAGCGGCCCCGGCATTCCGAAAGCGATTATCAAACGTATGCATGAACCCTTCTTTACGACGAAGTCCATCGGGAAGGGGACTGGCCTCGGTCTCAGTATTTCAAAAGGCATCGTTGAAATGCACGGCGGTAAACTTTTTCTCGACGAATCTTCGAAGCGGACGCGGTTTGTGATCCAGCTTAAGGCAGATTTGAAGAGCGAAAGCGCTAGAGCCGTAGAGAGTTTGAAGGTGGTGCCGGGTGGAAACTAGAGCTTCGGTCCAAGGCCTGATAAATGACCTTCTTCTCTTCTGGCGAAGACTCTCCGAAGTAGGTCTCGAACTTGCGACTGAGTCCGACCACCAGAAAATTACGCGATCGAACGCGATGGCCTGGTTGAACACAGTCTTAGGTCTTTCGTATGTTCCGATCTATTACTTCGTGATCGGATCTGCCTCAGCGGCAGCCGTCGTGATGATCATCAGTGTTTTGAGCTTGTTCGTCGTTGTGCTGAATGCGGCCGGCTTCTGTTTAGCGTCTCGGTATTATCAGTCCTTTTACTTTACGCTCTCGATCACGGCGATTTCGTTTGCCTTTGGCGTAAACACGGGCGTGACCCTTCTCTACCTCCCGGCGCTAACAGTCGTGTTCCTGAATTTCGATTACCGCGAGGTCCGGTCGTTGCTGACAATCCTCTTCATCACGATGGCCATTGCGATCGCAGGCGATATCTACATAGAGATGGTCACGCCGGTCTTGAAAATCCATCCGTCGTTTATTCCTTTGCTTCGTGGTCTCTCGCGCCTCGGTGCGCTGTTCATTCTCATGAGTGAGCTTTTTGTCTTCGCGCGCTCTTTGATGCGATCGCAAACGCGACTCGATTCAACAAACGCAAGCGTCGTCATGATGCTGGGAACAATTCAGGACGCCTTTTATTTCGTCGATCGTTCTTGGAAGATCGTTCATGTGAATGCGACAACGCAGGCGGCTCTGCAACGAGCGGGTTTGCCGTCTCAGAATTTGGCCGGTCGGCACTTTTTCGAGATGAATGAGTACATGAGGCATCAGCACTTCGCCGAAGAGCTACTTCACACGATGGAGAGTAAGTCGAGTTTTCACGGCGAATACTATTCCCCTCGGAGCGGGATCTGGTGTGAGCTTCGTGCAGATGCAAACGATCTCGGTATGAGCATCATCTATCGTGATATCACTACCCGCAAAAACGCCGAAGCGCGTCTTCGTCAGGACGAGCAGCTGCAAACGGCGATTTTCGATCAGGCGGCGACGGGCCTTCTCTTAGTTTCGCCTGACGCTAAGTTTGTACGCGTAAATCAAGAAATCGCTCGCCTTCTCAATTACTCAGAAGTCGAACTTTTGCAGATGACCCTCTGGGATATTCTTGTTGAGCACAAAGAAGTCGACTCAAAAACATTTTCGTCGCTTCTCGACGGTTCCCTCAAACTCTATCAAGGCGAACATTTTTTTCGTCAGAAAAACGGAACTTCGATTCCATTCAACGTTCAAGTGAGTACGGTCCGTACCGCCGAAAACGTTGCCGAGTTCATGGTTGTTTCACTTCAAGATCTCTCGCAAGCGAAAGCGGCCGAACAGAAGCTCGTGCAGGCGTCAAAAATGTCTTCGCTCGGTGAAATGGCAGGCTCGATCGCGCACGAGATCAATAACCCGATGACAATCATCTCGCTCAGCGCCGAGCAACTCGAAATCGCAGCACTCGATGAGAAAATCGATGCGAATGAAATCAATCGGATCTCGGGTCGAATTCAAGAGACAGTGATCCGCGTTACCAAGATTATTCGTGGCCTGAAAGCGTTTTCTCGAAACGCCGAGCACGATCCGATGACTCTCAATCCTGTCTCTTCTCTCGTGGACGACTCGCTGGAGTTGTGCCGAGAAAAATTCAGAAACAAGGGTGTCGAATTAAGGGTCGGTCAAATTCCTGATCTTTCGCTTCTTTGCCGGCCGACTGAGATTTCGCAAGTGTTGCTGAATCTTTTGAGTAACGCCTTCGACGCTGTCGAGTCACGCGCAGGCGAACGGTGGGTCATGATCGATGCGGTCGAGACCGACTATCGCCTGCAGATTCAAGTCACCGATTGCGGAAGCGGTATTCCTGAAGACGTTGCCCGTCGGATACTCGAGCCCTTCTTTACTACGAAAGAATTAGGGAAAGGGACAGGTCTAGGCCTAAGTATCTCAAAAGGGATCATCGAATCGCACGGGGGGCGGCTTTACCTCGATCACAGTTGTCCCAACACGCGGTTTGTCGTCGAGCTTGAAAAGGCGTCGCAAAATATCGTGAAGATGGATTTGGTGGGTTGAACTAGAAGCGCAGCGACCGTATCAACCTTGAGTTCGTGAACGCGACGTCTTCGCTGCGAACAAAGCCACGCTGGCTGCGACCGTCGCGTTTAAAGATTCGACGCCATTTTGCATTGGGATTGAGAGTGCGGTGAATCGCTCCGGCTCGGGCACACCCTGACCTTCTTCACCGATTAGAAGGCGTGCGTTTTGCGGCCACTGAAATGAGTCGACGGATTCGCCGAACATGTCGAGAGCGAAAATCGGACCGACCGCTGTTTTCTGAGCGAGTTGACCGGGGAGCGCTCGGATCGAAGGTCCGGATGCGAAATCGATGAGGAATGTGGTGCCCGAAGCGGCACGCACAGCTTTCGGGTGAAAAGGCGAAGCCGACTCTTGAAGCAGAATTAAACGGCTCGCGCCGAATGCCGCAGCAGATCTCACGAGGGCGCCCACGTTTGCCGGGTCACCTAGCGCGCAAAGAACTTCGAGCCCTTCCGGTGTCTTCGAAAGATCGACTGTCGCAACTTCGGGCGTTCTCGCCGCAAGAATAGGGGCGTGCGTGCCCGAAATATCAAGCTTTTCAAAGAGAGGTTTTGAGAGCGCGATGACGCTGAGTTTGTTTTCGGATTCGCCTGGGCGGCTGAGGCCTTGAGGGCCGCGGAGCGATTTCGCAAGCTGAATGAGGGGTGCGATCTCCGTCGCCACCTTCGGGTCTTCCAGCATGGACGTCGAGAGGATGAGAGTGCGTGCGCTTTTCGGAAACCGAGTGAGCACTTCGCCAACTGTTTTCGAGCCGCTGATCAGAAAAAGCTGATGTTCTTTGATGCCTTTCGATTTCAAGCATTCGAGAAGAGTGGCGTAGATCGGATTAGAAGCGCTTGTGATCGTTTTGTCGGCCACGATCGGGCCTGAGGATGAGGGCGACATCAGTCGACACCCGCGCCGAACTCTTTTTCCCATTGGAGGTCGAGCTCTTCAAAGTCGGGAAGAGGAGCTGGCTTCAACTTCTTAAACACCAAGAGCCTGCGCTCGTGCGGGGTTTTTGGAATTTCGTAGGCGATATCTTTTGAGAGCTCGAAGTATTCGCCCCATTTGTCGAGAGCTGGCTGAATCTCGGGCCCGCAGTTCGGGCCTTTCATTAAGACAACTTCGCCGCCGGTTTGAAGGCCATTGATCACGTTGCCGAGGGTGTTTGAGGCGTCTTCGACTGCGCGAGTGATCACGCCGCGAACGGGGTAGAAGAACTCGACGTTTACATTGCGACCGATGATCTTCAGATGCTTGAGATTCATTTCTTGGCGGACGTGCTTCAAAAATTCGACCCGGCGTTGGACGCCTTCAGCGAGAATGATTTCTTCTTGCGGGAAGTGAATCTTAAGCGGGATGCCAGGAAAGCCGGGACCCGTACCCATATCAAGCAGCGGAAACTGAAGGTCGACCAAGTTCGGAACTAAGAGGCTGTCGATAAAGTGCTTAATTGCGACATCGCGAAGGTTGAGAAGTCGCGTGAAGTTTTGTTCGTTCTGATTCGCCATGAGCAATTGGTAGAACTTGGTGAGCTCTTGACGTTTTGCATGCGGGTAGGAGCCAAACTCATGGTTTCGGAAGACGTCGTAGATGCGATCATCGGCTTCGTGAAACGAGTACGTTTCGACCGGCTTCTTGTGACGACGGCCATCCTGCGAGTATTGGGGTTTCTCAGCGCCCGGTTTTGCCGGCGAAGACCCGGGTTTGCTGCCCGATGCGGCAGGGTCGCCCGAAGCCTTTTGGCCTTTGCGGCGAGCAGTGTAGGGGCTCCAGTTTGATCGATTCTTATGCGCCATGTTGTCCACGCACACTAATTGAAAATCGGAGCCGAATCATTCAGTATTTACGCCATGTTGAAAGAAAAAATTGAAGAGATCCGAGCGCAGGCAGAAGCGGCTTTCAAAGCGGCTCCGAGCGCGAAAGATCTTTACGACGCCAAAGTTCAGTTCCTCGGAAAACAGGGTAGCTTTTCATCGATCATGAAGGAGATGGGCAAACTCTCCGCTGAAGAAAAGCCGGCCTTCGGCAAACTCGTCAACGAAGTGAAGCAGGCGCTCGAAGCTGTCTACGCGGATCGCGAAACAGCGTTGAAGGGCCAAGAACTGGCAAGCCAGCTTCAGGCCGAGGCTCTCGATCTTTCACTTCCGTCTGCGACGGCGGCTCCGGGCGCGCGCCATCCGGTGGCTCTCGTCATCGAAGAAATCTCAGGCATTCTTTCGCGACTCGGCTATTCGATTCGCACAGGCCCCTTGATCGAATCGGATCGCTACAACTTCGAGGGCTTGAACTTCCCGCCGGACCACCCGGCGCGCGACATGCAAGACACTTTCTACATCGATAAAGAGCACGTGCTTCGCACGCACACGTCGCCGATTCAGATCCGCACGATGGAACTTGAACGTCCACCTCTTCGCGTTGTTGGTGTGGGGCCGGTGTTTCGTGCCGATAGCGATATCTCGCACTCGCCGAACTTCCACCAGATCGAAGGTCTTTGCGTCGATCGCAGAGTCTCGATGGCGGACCTCAAAGGCACGATCTCGTTTTTCGTTCGTGAGTACTTCGGTAAAGATTTGAAAACGAGATTCCGCCCGAGCTTTTTCCCGTTTACGGAACCTTCAGCTGAAGTCGACTGCCAATGTCCAATTTGTTCGGGCAAAGGTGTGATCGGGTCTCAAGATTGCCGCATGTGCAAAGCATCCGGTTGGATCGAGATCGGCGGCTCAGGTCTCGTGCACCCGAATGTTTTGAAACTGGCGGGCGTGCAATATCCCGAGTGGCAAGGCTTCGCGTTCGGCTTTGGTATCGAGCGTATGGCGATTATTAAATACGGCATCGACGACATTCGCTTGTTCAATGAAAACGACGTTCGTTTCTTGAGGCAGTTCTCATTATGAAAATTTCTCTTCGTTGGCTCTCAGACTATATCGACCTCAGTCATCCCTCGTGCGACTATTTCGCAAAGCCCGCTGAACTCGCAGCCATGCTCACGGCAGCGGGTCTCGAAGTCGAAAGCATTGAGAATCTTGCTAAGCAATTCGAACATGTTGTTGTCGGCACGATTCTCAAAAAAGATCAGCATCCCGGTGCGGACCGCCTAACGGTCTGCCAAGTTTCGACGGGTGAAGGCAAAGTCCATCAGATCGTTTGCGGTGCTAAGAACCACAACGCCGGTGATAACGTTGTCGTTGCACTTCCAGGCGCCGTTCTTCCTGGCAACTTTGCAATCAAGCACTCGAAGATCCGCGGTGTCGAGTCAGGCGGCATGTTGTGTTCTGAAACCGAGCTCGGTCTCAAAACAGAATCTGACGGCATTCTCATTCTCCCGAAAGAGGCGCCAGTCGGGCAGCCGTTTGCGAAGTACATGGGCTTTGACGACATTTTGTTGGAACTTAAAGTCACTCCGAATCGGGCCGATTGTTTGTCGCATTTCGGTCTCGCGCGCGAGATCGCGACACTCACGGGCCGTGAAGTGAAGTTTCCAATCGAAACGCTCGTTGAAGACGGCGGGTCGACACGCGATCAAATGAAAGTCGATCTTCGTGCATCCGACATGTGCCCACGTTACATGGGCCGTGGCGTTGTCGGTGTGAAGGTGGGGCCTTCGCCTGCGTGGTTGAAGAAACGTCTGGAGTCTGTCGGTGTGAACTCGATCAATAACGTGGTCGATATTACGAACTTCGTGATGCTTGAAGTGGGTCAACCGCTTCACGCCTTCGACGCCGCAAAACTGCGTGGCCGTCAGATCATCATCGATCGCGCGCCAGCCGGCGAAAAATTTACGACTCTTGACGGCACCGAACTCACGTTGGGCGGCGACGAGCTGACGATCCGTGATAGCGAGCGAGCCGTTGTCTTGGCCGGTATCATCGGCGGCGCAAATTCCGGCGTTGATGAATCGACGACAGAGCTCTTCATCGAAGCAGCCTACTTCACGCCTTCGGCTGTTCGCCGCACGGCTCGTAAATTCGGCATCGAAACCGATTCGTCGTATCGATATACACGCGGCACCAACCCGGAAGCAGTGCCACTAGCTTTGAACCGAGCGGCTCAACTCGTCCGCGAAATCGCTGGCGGGAAAGTGATGGGGTCTTCTTACGATCTTTATCCGAATGCGATCAAGCGCGAGCCGATCGCGATTTCGTTGCAAACGCTGAGTGACCGTCTGGGCATTCAAGCAAAAGCAGACGAATTCGAGATGTGGATGAAGCGTCTTGGCTGTGAAGCCACTCCGGTCAGTCCAAGCGCGTCTGGCTCTGCGAGCGGTCCTGCCTGGTCGGTTCTTCCGCCGCTGTTCCGATGGGATTTAACGGTGGATGTCGACCTCGTTGAAGAGTTCGCACGTCTTCATGGCTATCAACATATCCCTGAAACGATTCCGCCTCTCGCGGCCGCTCCGAGCGTTCACGATACAAGCTTCGTCGTTGAATCGAAGATTCGCCGCTTACTTCAAGGTGCGGGCTGCCTACAAGCGCTCAACTACGCATTCGTCTCGAAAGCGTTTCAAGATTCTCTCTTAGGCTCACTCGATCGAGTCTCGGCCGTAGGGCTTCGTACGCAGAACGAAGCTGTCGCGCTCATGAATCCATTGAACGAAGAGATCGGCGTTATGCGGACATCGCTGATGCCGGGTCTCGTGAAAAACGTGGTCTACAACTCACGCCACGGAAATCCATTCGGTCGATTGTTCGAGCTTGGCTTCGGTCACTTTTCAGACACATCGCCAGAGGGCAAGAAGTCGTATCCGCAAGAAGGTCGACTGGGTTTTGCGTTCTGGGGTAACGACGAGTCGCTTTGGTCGAAAGGCGAACCGGCTCCGCTTATTTTCACGCTGAAAGGTACTGTCGAAACACTTCTTCGTGAACTTGGATTCAAAAAGTGGAAGTGGGTTCCGCTAACGAAAGACGCTCCTGAATTTTTGCATCCAGGTCAGTCGGCAGCTCTTCAACTCGAAGGGAAATCGATGGGGTTCATCGGAACCCTTCACCCATCGGTCGCGGGTGAACACAAGATTCGCGAGTCTGTTGCAGTGGGAGAGCTTGCATTAGAAAAGCTCGTCGCCGTGAAAGACCGAGGTCTCTCTTATCAACCACTGGTGCGAATGCCGGCTGTCGATCGTGATCTCGCCTTCGTTCTGCCGCGCGAACTCGCAGTCGGGGACGTTGAAACGGAGATGCGAAAATCGGCGGGCGAATTGCTGCGCGACGTTCGTGTGTTCGACGTCTTCGAAGGCAAAGATCTGGCGGCTGGCCAGCGTTCTGTCGCGTTCCGATTGGTCTTCCAAGCGAAAGACGCGACTCTGGAAGACGCCCAGATCAACGAGCTTCGCGACAAAGTCGTTAAGTCGGTGAGCGAGAAGTTTAAAGTCAGCCTTCGGTAAGTTCGCACGTTAATCAGTCGGGATCATTTGCCTCGAAAATAGGCAGAGGAGTCCTTGGCCGCATCGCGACATGTCGGGAAAGCCGCTATTGACGCGGTTTTTAAGACTCTGTAAGAACCGTTCCTCGGCAAGTAAGAACTTGTCTGAAACGGTTTTTGGAGTGCGTGCGTTGGAGTCGATTTCCTTTGAGCATAACATTGAAGAAGCGCAGTTGGACCGCGACGATTCGATCGCGACCGACGCTTTCAAGCTCGCTCAAATTTATTACGAGGCTTGCCAGATCGATAAAGCCGAACCGGCTCTTCAGCACTCGGCCAAGCTCTGTCGACAACTCGGTCAGATCTCAAGATTTGTTTACTGTCAGACCAAACTGCTGCGGATTTACTCGGAACGCCAAGACTCCGAGAGAGTCCTGCAAACGATTGCGGCATTGAACGAGTTCGCTGGCACTTCAACCGAACTCACTTCGTCCGTCCACTACGCGCTCGGCCTCTGCGCTACTCA
>CAJYOV010000448.1 GCA_913776405.1 Pseudobdellovibrionaceae bacterium | reverse complement strand
TTCAGGTGCCGAGCCCGGCGTTCATTTTCCGCTTGTTCTGCTTTTGCACGGCTACATGGGTAATCAGAACCTCATCGACAGTTATCTCGGTTTTCAGGCTCAGGTCGACAAGCGAAAGTTTATCCTTGTCGTGCCGAATGGACTTCAAAATCAACTCGGCCTTCGATACTGGAACGCGTCGCCTGCCTGCTGCGACTTCGATCACGCGTCGCACGATGATGTCACTTACTTGAAGGGTCTTTTGATGGATGCTTTTTCCAAATATGCTGTCGACCGCAGCCGCGTTTATGTCGCGGGTCACTCAAACGGCGGCTTCATGGCGCATCGATTGGCCTGCGACGCGAGCGAACTGATCACGGGCATCATCAGTTTCGCAGGCGTTGGGCCATTAGATAGAGCGGGCTGTAACCCTAGAAGACCCGTTTCAGTTTTGCAGATTCACGCTGAAGACGACGACACGATTCGTTTTAAAGGAGATGCGCAGGGTTACGAAGGGCTAGAAGGCTATCCGAGTGTCGATGACACTGTTGCTAGTTGGATGGAACGCGACAGGTGCGAATCGGCACGAGAGAAACAGGCGATTTTCGATTTAACGCTTTCGATTCCTGGTCCCGATACGACATTGGTTCGGTCAGCGACGTGCGCAAGCGGAGTTACAGTCGAGTTCTGGAAAATTCAGCCGTTTCAAAGCTGGATCCACTCATCCCACACACCGCTACTTCGAGATGAGTTCACGCAGAGGACGCTTGATTTCATTTTCTCGCACCCACGCTCTGAAAATTGATCAGACTCAAAGCTGCTTTGAAACTCTCTTCATCCAAAAATGGCGCTGAAATTATACCGTGAAAGAGAGCGTGTAAGCCCTTGATGATCTCTTCTGATGTCTTCGGAAACTGAGTTTTCAATTTCTTCTGAAAACGTTTTTCAATCTCAACTAACTGACGGCCAGCGGCTGAATCTTTCATCCGCTCGCGTTGGTAGAAGACGACGAGAGCCGGATTCTTGACGAACATGTTTCTAGTTCTCAAGAGCGAATCGAGCATGATTTTCGGCTCAAGGCTTTCTGATCGTTCCGGAGTCAGTCCGTAGTAGTCTTCGGCGATCACATTTAGACACTCGGATAAGATGTCTTTTTTCGTTTTACCGAAGTGGTAGTAAATGAGGGGGCGACTCACTTTCGTGAAGCGGGCGATGTCAGAGACTTTCCACTTCAAATTGCCTTTTGCCACTTCGGCCGCGATGACTGCCTGAACAACTCTCGCGCGAACCTGATCTTTTTTCATCTTGTGGCTAGCATCGCTCACAGGGTCAGGAGCTCAAATCATTTTTAAGTTCAAACTGACGTTTTTTGAGAAACGCGTCAGCCGGTTTTTATCGCACCGTTGTCTCTCTTTGGTCCATAGTCGGCTCAACTTTTTGAGGGAGCTCCAGTCATGCGTTTCGCCATCTTCGCTCTGATTTCTTGCCTACATCTCATCGCTTCGCCAGCGCACGCGGTGCAGCCCGTGAGTGCCGACGGTTCTGTCTTTGGTGTGAAGTCGGGTCTCTTCACCGGCAGAGGGCAGCTTCGCTCTCAAGCCGCTCTAGTTCCGGACTTAGACTTTATTTCGGTGCGGGAGGTCCGTGACGGAATCATCCGCGCCAAGACGAAGGCGGCATTTCACGGTTTCGTTCTAGCGAAGGCAGAAGCCAATTTGAAGATTGTGCCGCTTGCAGACGGGCGATCATTTCAGATGCTAGACCTCGACACATCGCAGTTCGTGGGCGCGGGAATTTGCGGTATTTCTGAATGCAAGTTTACAGCAAAGGTCATGTCTGGAAAGCTGCAGCTCACTGAGACGTGGCGTGCAACCGAAAGCGGCTTTGAAGTCCGAGAGGCGTCTCAAGACTTCAACGGTTTGCCGGCTGATTATTCGGGAGTCTTTGAGCGATCGCGGTAGTTTTCGCCCGGCGAGAAGAGACCGCTCTTATTTTTTTTCCGCCCAAACGGACCAATTTGAAATCTCTGAATTTTTAATCGACTCTGGTGCCGATATTTTTGCAATGGGGCGATCTGGATGGACAGCTGCCTACGCCGCTGAAACCAGTCGACTCGCTAGTGGGCCAGATGCGAGAGCGAGAGATCGCGTGCTCAAGAAGCTAAAAGAAAAAGGCTTCGTTTTTCCAGCGCCGCATCCGCTCGAAGCTAAAAAGCTTCGTGACGAAGGCAAGTGGCCCGGAATCCATAAAAAGTAAGGTTGGCTCATGACAAGGCTCGAAGTTTTTCAGCAAGCTCTTCTAAAATTGAAGGTGCTTGAACAGCGGTTTCCCGGTCGCTCACTCATTGCGGCTCGGGAGATTGAAGATCTTGATGCGGACACGGCCGAAAGTATTCATCGCGCTTCTGCGGAAGTCATGAAGATCAGGGCTGAGTTGAGCGAGTGTTCGAGCTGAATTAGTCAAAGCGCTGTGCGATCAGTCCACGTAACCGATGGAGCGGCTTCTCGAACCTGCACAAGCGGCATGTGCCAGAATCGGCGTTTCGCGAAATCGTCACCAGAAGAGGGTCTGACTTCGGGTCAAATCATGATGAAATGAGGAGATGCGCTCATCTCCAAAGGCTCTTTTTTATCTCGGCCTCATCGTTGTTTTTGGGACGCTTGAGGTGATCTCGCGGCGGGTGGCCTATCTCCCCAATATAGATGTCATTATCGTCATTACGATTGTGTTTGCGGCCTTTCGTTTCGGACCAAGGTCTGGGATTAAAACTTCGCTCATCGGCGTTGGTTACCTCAGCTGTATTCATCGATGGGAACCGATCACGTTTTCAACCTCAGAAAAAATCTTGTTCTGGACAATCGTTCTGACGTTGACCGCCGGGCTTGTCGAATTCTATCGCCGCCGTGAAATCAAACAAGGTGAGCACAAGTTCCGCATCACCTTCGACGCCGCAGGGATTGGCATCGCACACGTCACACCGAAGGGCCGATTTGCTAGCGTTAACAAAAAACTTTGCGACATTCTCGGTTATTCAGAATCGGAATTGATCGCGAAGACGTTTCAGGAAATCACGCATCCGGAAGATCTTGATCGTGACCTCGATTTTTTGAAGGCAATGTTGCGTTCGGAGATCGAATCGTATTCGCTCGAGAAACGGTACTTTCACAAAAATGGGCATCTTGTCATTGCGAATCTCACGGTCACGTTGATTCGTAAAATGAGCGGAGAGCCAGATTATTTCGTTTCGGTGATCGAAGACATCACTGAGCGACGTGCGATCGAAAGCGAACGCTCGGATCTCATGATTCGCGAGCAGGCCGCACATCAGGCTTCAGAAGCGAAAACGAAGTTTCTGGCAAACATGAGTCACGAGATCAGAACGCCTATCAACGGCATTATCGGTATGACGAACATTGCACTCGACACCGAGCTCACGTCCGAGCAGACGACATACTTATCGGCGGTCAAGAGTTCAAGCGAACTTCTACTTCGCATCGTGAATGACATTCTTGATTTCTCGAAAGTTGAGGCTGGCAAGCTTCAACTCGAAACTTCGATTTTCGATCTCGCGCGTCTTGTCGACGAGTTAGCGATCTTGCTGAG
>CAJYOV010000447.1 GCA_913776405.1 Pseudobdellovibrionaceae bacterium | reverse complement strand
CGGCGGTGGCCGCGGCGGTTGGTATTCAACTGCTCCGTTTGAGCGACTTGAGTTTGATAAGCTCTATTTGAGTTGGCTCAGTTATAATAAATTCTGAAAAGGGCATGGTTTCCATGCCCTTTTTCTTTTTGAGCGCGCAGGCGACGCGATTTCTGTAGCACGCTAAGCGATTCGGGGGCAAAACAGCTGCTCCATGCAAAAGTACTCCGACCTCTCGCTTCTTCCCCCGCTTCAAAAAGCACTCGCTGAAATGAATTACGAAACGCCGACCGACGTTCAAGCGAGAACCATTCCGCTTGTCCTCGAAGGTCGCGACGTTTTGGTCACAGCCCAAACAGGGACCGGTAAGACAGCCGCGTTCGGCGTCCCCCTTCTTCAAAAGGTTCTCGAAACTGCCGAAGAAAATTCGGATGGCCCTTTTCCACGCGTGCTTGTTGTAGCACCCACTCGAGAGCTAGCGGAGCAGATCGGCCAAGTCTTTCGTGAGCTCACGGCTTTCGCACGGCAGTTTCGTTATGCCGTTGTCATCGGCGGATCACCGTATCCGAAACAGCTTCGCGAATTAAAGCAAGAGCCTGCGTTTGTGATTGGTACGCCAGGCCGGCTCATTGACCACATCGAGACTGGCGTGCTGAAGCTCGATCGCTTCGAGACTCTCGTGCTTGATGAAGCCGATCGAATGCTCGACATGGGCTTCGCCCCACAAATGGAACAAATCGTAAAGGCGATGCCGGCGAAGCGCCAGACGTTGATGTTCTCAGCGACCCTTCCTGAAGAAGTGCGCGCCCTCGTCGCGAGCTATTTGAAAAAACCAGCTCGAGTCGAAATCGGCGAAGTGAATCGCCCGGTTGACCGCATTGAGCAAGACGTGATCGAGCTGCGTGAGCCCGAGAAGCACGATCGCCTCGTCGAAGAGATCGATAAAATCGCGGGCACGATTATCGTGTTCACGAAAACGAAAGTGAAAGCCGAGAAAGTGGCGCGCCTTCTTCGCGATGTCGGCCATGAAGCCGACGCACTTCATGGCGATCTCACACAAGGCGCACGACGTCGCGTGACGAACAAGTTCCGTAGCGAAGAGATTCGAATTCTCGTTGCGACGGATATCGCTGCACGTGGCCTCGATATCAATCACATTGCACACGTTATCAATTACGATGTTCCGATGGTCGAAGAAGACTACGTCCACCGCATTGGTCGTACAGCGCGCGCCGGCCGTGAAGGTCACTCGATCATCTTCGTCACCCCGACCGAACGTATTCGTTGGGCGAAAATCCAACGTTTGATGGGGATAAAAACACCTTACGTCTCAAAAGCGCAGACTCGCGGAGAAGAAATGTCAAAACGCCCCTTCGGAAAACGATCAGATAACACGAAACCAACGGGCAGCCGCCCAAGCGCCAAAGCCGAGCGAACCGCTGGCAGCCGGCCAAGCGGCAAAGCTGATCGCTCGAGCATGGGCGCAGGCGCGCGAACGGGCGCTGCAAAAGCACCGCGAGCAGCCGGTTATAACTCAGAAGAGGCGCGCGCGATTCGCGCTGAATTCGAAGCGCGCCTCGCAGCCGCGGAAAAAGGTTTGGGCTACGATCCGCGTAAGGCGGCAGAAGCTCGAGCTCGCGGCGAAGACGCCAACCGCCGCATCGAGGGCGGCGCACGCCCGGGCGGCAAAAAGCCTTGGCGCCCGAACCGCCCACAAGGCGGCCCGGAAGGTGCTTACGGCGCTCAGGGCTCGCGCCCCGCTTCGCGACCTGGCTCTCGGCCGACTTCGCGCCCTGGCTCAAGGCCGGCTTCGCGTCCCGGCTCGCGTGACGAAAACTCAAGCTTCCGCTCAGGCTCAGGCAACTCGAGCTTTAAAGGTAAACCGCAGCGCGGATTCAAAAAGCGGCGTTAAGTTCGCGTGCTAGATCTTTCAGATAGTTTTCGAGCACGGCACGGCGGCGCGCGCCTTCAGCACGCCCCGCATTCGTTTGAAGCGTGTCAGCCACGACAAAGAGTTTTTTGTAGACGTGATCGATCGTAAATTTCTGATCGTCGATCTCGCGGGCTTTACAAAACGGATCGAGGCTCGAATAAATCGGCCGCTTCAAAAGACCGGCGACGATAAAAAGGCGCGCAAGTCCGATGGCGCCTAGGCCGTCGAGTCGATCAGCATCTTGAACGATTTTAGCTTCAATCGTTTCAGGTTTAATGGCCGCACTAAAACTGTGCGCAGCAATCGCATGCGCGATCTGCTCGAGTTTAGCTTCCGGATAGCCAATCGAACGCAGATACTCACAAGCGGCCTCGCCCGAAAGCCGAGAAGCTTGTGAGCGCCGCGGATCATTCTTCGCCACGTTCACCAGGTCGTGCAGCCACGCTGCAGGCAAGACGACTTCCAAATCCGCGTTTTCAATTTCACAAAGCGCTTTTGCCGTAGCGACGACTCGCTCGAAATGAAGACTGTCGTGCGCGGGATCGTCGGCAGAGGCGGTCTCTGAAATTTTCTGTCGGAAAAGGTCTTCCCAATGGCTCCAATGGTTCAGTGTCGCTTGCACTTTGGCTCCTTCTAGCTTGGATCGCACGGATTCAGTGCTGAGCGCTTGTTTTACTCGCTACACTTCTCGCCATCAAGACAAACGCCTAGGCCGACGCGGAAAAACAACCGCGCGCGGTCGCCTCACTGTTGCTCACCTAGCCCTCGCGTTCGTGGCAACTCGAGCGCGACGGAGCTATTCTTGACTCGTATGTTTTCTAAATCAGATTCCGGTATTCGCGATTTCACCGATGGCGATCTCATCTTCATGGAAGGTGACGACAGTC
>CAJYOV010000446.1 GCA_913776405.1 Pseudobdellovibrionaceae bacterium | reverse complement strand
TCGCGACAGGCGAAGCCGATGGTACCATCGTCGCGACGGACTGCGGTTCTGGTGCTTCGTCTTCGATTGCAGGCAACTCAAAAACCGGATCCGCTGGCTGAGCGTACTCATCCGGCGCACTCACCGCGCTGAAGTCAGCTTTCCAGTTTGAAGAAGTTTGATTTGATTCACTCGACGAGAAGTCCGCGAGGTCTTCTTGTTCACCCGGCTCGTAAGTCGGCTCTGGTCGCGATGCCATCTGCGTAACGACTGGCTCACCGCCAGCAAATGGCGCTTTCGCCGCTGACTGCGCGCTTGCAGTTTGCTGCGGCTTTAATTGTTCGGCTTCGCTAGGGCTCACTCCGGTCAAATCGAAAACGTGGTCGTGATCTTGATCGTGATCTTGATCGTGATTCTGAGCTTCGCCACCAACGTCCGCTTTCTCGAGATCGAGGACTGGGATCGAGCCGGTGTTCGATTCAGGTTCGCCAGGCGCGCGCGCTTTCGCAGCACGCTTGCGTTTAAACTCCTCAAACGGATCAACGATGTCATGCTTGCCTGGAGTCGCGAGTTCGAGAGAGATTTTTTGGCTACTCTCGTCTTCCGAAAGCTCCGGAACTGGCGTGAAGAATTTGTCGACGTCTTTTGTGGTCTGACTTTTCGTTCGAGCTTTCGACGTACCACTGCCTTTCGACGAAACTTCATCGAAGAGGGAGTTGATTAAATCGTCGCCGGCACTCGGCCGTTTTTTCTTTTTGCTCGAACTCATAGCGTTTTCCTACATATGTATCGGAAAACCCTGGAGTTACCTGGAGGCCGAGGCCCGCTATCAGGGCCTTGGTCCAGAAGATGCGGCGGCTAAGCCCGCCTAGAGTGTCGTAACGTTGTGGTACTGGGCTTGGCGTTGCTCGACTTCAGGCCATGTAAGCGACTTCAAGCGCTCAACGCCGAAAGCCTCGACCGTGAAACTTGCAGCCAAGCAACCCTGAATACACGCTTGCTTCAAAGACGCGAGATCGTAGCCTTTGTCTCGTTTTGAGAGGTAACCGAAGAAGGCGCCCGCGAACGTATCGCCTGCGCCCGTTGGATCCACAACGTTCGCGATCGGGAACGCCGGAAGGATGAAATACCCTTCTTTCGTGTAAAGCACGAAGCCGTACTCGCCGCGCTTAATCACAACGGCTTTCGGACCCATCGCCAAAATCTCTTTCGCTGCGGCGATCGCGTTGCCGGTTTTTGAAATCGAATCAGCTTCACCTTCGTTGATGAGAAGCACGTCAACTTTCGCGAGAACTTTTTTGAGCTCCGGAAGTTTCGAGCTGATCCAGAAGTTCATCGTGTCGGAGCCGACGAGTTTCGGCGACTTGATCTGTTCGAGAACGCGAAGCTGCAAGACCGGATCAATGTTCGCGAGGAAAACGTACTGCGAATCCTTATACGACTCAGGAAGTTCAGGATTGAAGTCGGCGAAGACGTTGAGATCGGTTGCGTGCGTGATCGCTTCAGACATGTCGTTTTTGTATTCGCCGGTCCAATGGAATGTCTTGCCCGCTTTGCGCTGAAGGCCCGTCACGTCGACTTTACGGCTCGTGAGCATTTCGATTTCTTTTTGATCGTAGTCTTCACCCACGACACCTACGACTCGAACTTGTGAGTAAAGGCTTGCCGCGAGCGAGAAGTAGTTGGCGCTGCCACCCAATGTCCGATCGACGTGACCCTGCGGAGTTGTGAGAGTGTCATACGCGAGGCTTCCAACAACGAGAATGTTCGACATTTGCAGAGATCCTTTAAAAGTGATTTGGGCCGTAGTGGCTATAGCCCAGCTGCCTGCCTCCTGTCACAAGAAACTGCTAACTCGCGACGCTTTCGACCCTAAAAGGTGCCGAGTTTCGCGTAAGCAGCGCTCAAAGTCCGCCTCCCCTTCTTTTCATGAGCGTCCAAACTTTAAACAGTGTCGGCGGCCACCTCGATTAGGATCGCGAGCCGCGTCTCGCGTTCGCAACTTTCCCCGGCGAGGTAGCCGGCAAAATTCATGGCCCGAAGCATGCACTTCATCGCCCCGACTATCTTATAACAAAACCCATTTAGGAGTTTCTTATGAAGTTCGCACTCGCTTTTGTCGCCCTTATGATCGCAGCCCCAGCTTTCGCAAACGACGGCGGTATCGCCGCAATCAAAGTCAGCGAAATCAAAATGCGCGAGTACAACGACCAAGGCAAAGAAGTAAAACGCATTTCAAACCCCAATTTCCGAATTACTCTGAAGGGCGGAGAGGCTAAGAAACTTCAGCAAATTCTTCCTTCGACCGTGTCCGTTGTGACAGCGATGCAGCCAGAGCTTAAAAAAGCCTATGACGAGACATTCAAGGAATTGGGCATCTACTCGACCGAGTCTCAAGGAGTCAAAGGCAAGACCATTTCAATTTCTTGCGCCGACGGCGTTTTGAAAGCAGATCCGAAAGATAACAGCAAGATGATGATCGTAAAATCCAAAGAATCAGAGTGCTCGATCACGATCATGGGCTCGTCAAGCGACGAGTCGGTTGCAGATTACTTTGGCGACATGCAAACTTTCGCACCAAAGTGTTCGAACTGAGTTGCTTCGCCTGTCATAAGAGAAAACCAGCGACATTGAACAACGTCTTGGCCCGTTTATCCGAGCTCCATACGAAATAAACTTTGTGAAGAGCCTAGCTGACCGCTAGGCTCTTTGTTTATGACGTCAACACGTTTTCTCTTCGCTGCCCAGATAGCCTTGATCTCAGTCATCTCGTTCGTCTCAAAATTTTCGATTCCCGAATTCAAAGACGCCAACTGGGACACCGTGCTCTTCCTCACACCGATCGGGATCCTCAAGAATTTCACAGCCGACAGTTCTGCGCTTCGCAGCTTTTATGTCGACGTCTCCTCAGGCCAGATCCAGTTCGAGGCTTGGCAGTGGGCCGCCGTTACGGGCCTCTATCTCATTGCGGCTTTCGCAGGCGTTCTCTTT
Source organism: Pseudobdellovibrionaceae bacterium (assembly GCA_913776405.1). GTDB lineage: Bacteria > Bdellovibrionota > Bdellovibrionia > Bdellovibrionales > JAMPXM01 > CAJYOV01. The sequence continues at coordinate 3,006 of CAJYOV010000446.1, read as the reverse complement.
CTTCGTCGCACGGCGAACGCGGGTGGCTCGCAATGATGTATCTCTACACGTTCTTGCAATCGAACATTCTTGAATGGTGTATCTACTTCCCGCTGCTCGCGCGACTCCGACCGACGTGGTCGTGGTTGGACCGAGCACTTTTTGTGACGGCGCTAAACGGCCTGACACACCCGATCGTCTTCTTCTTCATTATGAATCTAAAGCTTCCTTACCTCGCCAACATCGTAATCGCTGAAACATTCGCGGTTGTTGTCGAAGGCCTTCTTCTCTGCTTCCTTCTGCGCGCGAAGTTCTCGAAGGCCTTACTTGCGAGCCTGGTTGCAAATCTGATTTCGTGGCAGCTGGCACCCATGCTGACTTATGCCGTTTGGTCTCGCTAATTCTCGAATCAGTCTCGGAGACGAGGAGTTTCAGAATCTCCGATGAGACCTGCCAATCGCGCATCGCTGAAGGCTCTGTGCGCCGCTGTGGTGGCACCACTTAGGCCTCTGGCACCAGTTCCACCTTGGAGCCAGTGTCGAGTCGCACCGGCATGATGTGGCCCTCTTAAGCTTCTTTGCACGGTAATAGCGATCTGGTCTGCGATTGAGATCCCGTTGCCAGCTGGATCGCTGGGCACAGTCGTTGCTCTAGGGGGTGGCGTTCGCAACACCAACCCCCTCTCGAACGGACTTCCAGATGAAATCACTTCTATTCGCACTCGCTTTCTTCGTTTCTATTAGCGCGCAAGCCACGTCGCTTAAGCCTGGTTTCACGCTCACGCTTCCAAAGGTCGTTGAACAAGGCAAAGTCACGGGTCTCGTTGCTCGTGTTGCCGTAAGCCACATTACGAACGAAATGCGCGTTCAGCTTTTCGACGACCGCTGCGGTCAGCTCACGCCGAAAAAGCCAGGCACGATCACTTGCAAAATGGCCGCGCAGCTCGTTGAAGAGTACACAGTTCCTGTCGTTGAGACGCGCACACAGTGCGGTTCTGTTTATTACATCGGCTCAAAAGACGAGACGCCGTTTGACGGATTGAAAGTCGACATCAAGGTTGCTGATCACAGCAAGCGCACTTGCATGGACGTCGTCGCTCAGTACTCGTCAGCAACACTTCGCACAGAAGCTCTTCGCACGCGGACAGTTCGCGTTGTGAAAATGTTGAATCAGAACGGCTTCTAAGTTTCGGCCCAAAGAAAAAAGGCGGCTCGTGGGCCGCCTTTTTCTTTTCGAATGCCTCGGACTTTGAAGTGTTCGGTTTAGAGGCCGGGCGCTACATCCATCTTCTCTGGGCGGCCTTCGTACTTCGACGTCAATTGACCACACGCTGCGAAGATGTCGCGACCCATGGTCTTACGTACGAGAACATGCGCACCGAGGCGCATGAGTTCGGCTTGGAAGGCCTTTACTTGCGACACTTCAGGGCGTTCGAAGCCAGAGCCTGGGTGTTCGTTGAACGGGATCAAATTGATCTTGCACGGGATGTCGCGAACGAGATCCCAAAGTTCTTTCGCCTGCTCAAGCTTGTCGGTCACACCCTTTAACAAAACATACTCGAATGTGATCCGGTCGCCCGTCGCCTCATAATAAGCGCGGCATTCGTCGAGAAGTTGGAAGACATTCCACTTCTTGTTGATCGGCATCACGAAACTGCGGATTTCATTGTTCGGCGCGTTCAGGCTCACCGCTAAGCGCACTTTTGCTTTCGCGATTTTGTGCATCTGTGGAACGAGGCCGCTCGTTGAGACCGTGATCTTACGACGCGAGAGATTGATGCCATTCGGATCGTGGAGAATCTCGATCGCCTTGAAAACCTCGTCTGGGTTATCGAGCGGTTCGCCCATGCCCATGAATACAATATTTGTCACACGAAGCCCGTCTTTCGCGAGCGAGTCTTGCGCATGCAGAAATTGGCCAACGATCTGACCTGCCGTCAGGCGACGTTTCATTTTCTGTTTGCCAGTGAAACAGAAGCGGCACGCGATGTTGCAACCAACCTCAGACGAAACGCAAAGTGTGAGACGATCTTTGTTCGGAATAAGAACCGTTTCGATCGTCATACCGTCGCCGATATCGAAGAGCCACTTGCGCGTGCCGTCTTTCGATTTCAACTCCGCGACCGTGCGAGGAAGTTGGAAGTGGAAAATTTCAGGCAGCTCTGCGCGGAACGTTTTCGAGACGTTCGTCATCTCGTCGTAGTTTTCGACGCGCTTTTCATAAACCCATTTGAAGACCTGTTGGCCGCGGAATTTTTCTTTCCCTATGCCTTTGAGGAGTTCGCCTAGTTCCGTGAGTGAGTAGTCGTAGAAGTTGTGAGTCTTTTTGGGCGCGTCAGTCGTCGGCGTGAGTTCAGCAACGTGAGGAGTCGCTTCGACCGCTTCGTTGAACTCTTTCGCGCGTTCTGGCGAAGAGAGATTAACTGTTGCGCCTGCCGTCGCCGCGATCGCGAGATCGGCGTTCGTGATTTCGGTCGTGTTGTTTAACGTTGAAACAGAAGATGAAGAATTGAGATCGTCGAATGAAGACATCGTGGTCTTGCTCCCGCCTTTTGCCGCCCGCCTCGTTGCCTGATTACCCCGTTGATTCGGAGTCTCAAGCCCACCAGTCATCTGCACGCGCCAGGTCTTTAAATAGTTTTTTGGAAGCAAGGAGTTAGCACGATTTCGGGCCCGACCGAAACTTTAAAATGCCGCGTGCTTAGGAGATTGTGAATTATGCCAGGCGAATGTGCGGAATTCGGGTGCGGGTGCCGGGGAAGAGTTGGCTCAGGAGCAGGCGAAATAGCGCCCCAGATCTAACTATTACGACCTGGGGCACTCGGCCTAGAACTTTGCGCTAATTAAGGGCCTTCGACGCTAACGTTCTTTTCGCCGTTTGCGGCGTCGACCGTCGCTTGATCTTCAGCTGTGGCCTCGATGTGACCTTGGCGCGCAATATCCGGATCGGTAGGTGCGCGCTGAGCGGGCTCATTTGGTTTCGGATCTTCTTGTGGAACATCACCACGAGACGTCGGTTCCCCGCGGG
>CAJYOV010000445.1 GCA_913776405.1 Pseudobdellovibrionaceae bacterium | reverse complement strand
TATCTTTTGAATAAGGCAGACCTCGATCGTTCGGGCGATGCGCAGAAAAACTCGCGAAATATCGCTCGAAAACTAGGGGTTGTGGATCGTTGTTACTGGGTTTCAGCGAAGACTCGCCAAGGGCTCTCAGATGTTGAAGCCCGCGTTACGTCTCTCGTGCAGGCTTCGAGTTCGGAATCGTCGAACGTTGTGACCCAAGCCCGGCATTTAGAACAGCTGCAAAAAATTCACTCTTGTTTGGAGAAGGCCCTTCAACTAATCAACAGGGATTCGAGTCCTGAATTCATCGCCTTTGAACTTCAAGAAGCGATTCGCGCCATTCACGAGCTTTTGGGCAAAGAGTTCCACGAGCAGGTGATTGACCGGATCTTTAAAGAATTCTGCCTCGGCAAGTAAGCACGTCATCGGCGTGCGTGATCTGTAGAAAGCGGTAAGCACGTGAGCACATCTTCAGCCCAGACCCTAGCGAAGACCGACTTCGATGTGATCGTTGTCGGAGCCGGACATTCCGGCATCGAAGCGTGCCTGGCGTCTGCGCGTCTGGGCTTGAAGACTCTCATGCTAACTTCAAACGTTTCTCGAATCGGCTACATGTCGTGTAACCCGTCGATCGGTGGGCTCGGCAAAGGTCACATGGTCCGAGAAATCGATGTTCTCGGCGGCGAAATGGGTGTTGCGGCTGACAAGACCTGCATTCAGTTCAAGCGTTTGAATTCGAGAAAAGGGCCAGCGGTCCGCGGATCGCGCTCGCAGAACGACAAGCACCTCTATGCTCAGTACATGAACCAGACCCTTCATTCACAGCCGAACCTTACGGTCCGTGAAGGTGAAGTGAAGTCGCTCATTCTCGAAAATGATGTTTGCTTAGGTGTCGTCGTCGATGACGGTTCGCAAGTGACGGCAAAATCAGTCGACATCACAACCGGCACGTTCATGAACGGTGTCATGCACATGGGTCTGGAACAAAGTCCTGGTGGCCGGATCGGCGACAAAGCGACGGTTGGTCTTTCAGATCAACTTCGAGATCGTGGTTTCATCGTTCGTCGTTTGAAGACGGGAACACCCGCGCGTCTCGCGCGTGAGTCGATCGACTTTTCAAAGACGGCACCTCAGTACGGTGACGAACACTTTTATCCGTTCAGTGTTCGCTCGAAACGCACGTTAGAGCTTCCTCAGGTTGAGTGCTACCTCTCACACACAAACGAACAGACCCACGATATCATCCGCGCAAACCTCGGATATTCCCCGATGTTTGCTGGACACATCGAAGGTTCAGGCCCTCGGTACTGCCCTTCGATCGAAGATAAGATTACGCGCTTCGCGGATAAGATTTCGCACCAGACGTTCCTCGAACCGGAAGGTCTTTCGACAAACTCGATCTATCTTCAGGGCATTTCGACAAGTCTTCCCGCCGAGATTCAGCTTCAATTCCTGAAGACGATCCCGGGTCTCGAGAACGTTCAAGTTCTGAAATACGGTTACGCGGTTGAATACGATTACATCGAGCCCACTCAGATCCAGCACACTCTCGAAACGCGAGCGATCAAAGGCCTGTATCTAGCTGGCCAGATTAATGGAACTAGCGGTTACGAAGAGGCAGCGGCACAGGGCTTTATCGCGGGTGTAAATGCAGCTCTCAAAGTTTTGGGTCGCGATCCGTTCGTTCTTTTACGTGATGAAGGCTATACCGGTGTCTTGATCGACGATCTCGTAACGAAGGGCACAAAAGAGCCGTACCGTATGTTCACATCGCGTGCGGAACATCGCCTTGTTCTCAGAGAAGACAATACGATCCGCAGGTTAGCGGCCGTTTCCGAGCGCCTTGGTGTGCTCGGTGATGCAGCCAGAGCTCGCATCGAAGCGATCTTGGAAGGGCAAGACGCTCTCCTCTCCACACTGAAAAAGACGGTTTTGACACCCACCCCAGAGACTCAGTCAGCTCTTGCGAGCCTAGGTACGACAGGACTGTTGAAGCCAACAACAACAGAAGAGTTGCTCCGTAGGCCCGAGATCGAAATGGCTCAGATGTCAGCGTTCGGAATCTCAGGCGGAGACGACCCCGCAGTTGTCGAGGCAGTCGAGATCGAGGTGAAGTATGCTGGGTATATCACCCGACAAGGTGAGATCATCGCGCAGACGAAGAAGCTCGAAGCGTTGAAGCTCCCGGCTGAACTGGTCTACGCGAACGTTCGCGGTCTCTCGAATGAAGAGATAGAAAAGCTGAGTACGATTCGTCCGATGACACTCGGTCAAGCTCAGCGAATCAGCGGCGTTAACCCATCTGCCATCCAGGCTCTTTTGGTGCACATGAAGGGCCGAGGTCGGAAGGTGAAGGAGATGACTCTTGAGCAAGGACCAGAACAGCTCTGATTCGAGTTTCGATCCGTCTAAAGCTCGGACCCACCTCCAAACCTGGTTTCCCAAATTAGACTCGGAGAAGATCGAGAGGCTCCTTGAATTTCAGGGCGAGATTCTGAGACAGAACCAAGCTCTGAACCTTGCCTCATCTCAATCATCGAAGTCGATCGAGCTCTATCACATCGCTGACTCAATTCACGCCTTCGACGTAATTAGACCACATTTCGCGCCTAACGCGCCGTGCTATGATCTTGGGACTGGCGCGGGATTACCCGGGATCGTTTTCGCCGTTTTGAGTCCGCAGGATAGGTTCGTACTGGTCGATCAAGACGAAAAGAAGATTGCATTCTGCCAGTCGGTCGTGGGCAAGTTGCAGCTTCCAAACGTTTCAGTTTTGCGCGCCGATATTGAGGCCCTCCCGGAGTTGTCGATACAGACTGCTGTCTGTCGATCATTAGGACCGCTTTCGAGATCTCTCATCTTGGCGCGCCGATCTCTTTCGATGGGCGGTAAGC
>CAJYOV010000444.1 GCA_913776405.1 Pseudobdellovibrionaceae bacterium | reverse complement strand
CGTAACGCTGGCATCACTTACCAAGCTGCTGCAGAAAACATCGCGAGCGGTCAAACTTCGGCGGAGCAAGTCGTCACAGCTTGGATGAATTCAAGCGGCCACCGCGCAAATATACTGAACCCACGGTTCACGAAATTCGGCGTCGGCGTGGTCGGGTCTCTCTGGACGCAAGTTTTCACAAACGAGTGAGCACGTCGCCTCGAACACTTAATCGATTAAAATAAGTTCGGCATGAGCTGCGATCAGAAGCGGCTCGATCTCTTGGAGCTGCGTTTGCGTAAGCTCATTTTTTGGAGCGATTAGAAGAGGATGCCGAGCAGCTTGCAAGCAATTCTTTAAATTCAAAAAAGCATTCGCTGCAGTCACGAACGTAAGTTTTGTGAGATCGAGACCTGCGTGATGCAAGTCGCTTAAAGAGATTTCTTCGTCGCGGTTGACCCACAACACGCGGTACGCACGGTGATAAGCTAGAAACTCGAGAAGGTTGTCGAGGGATTGCGCCGCGCCTACACGCGTGATCGAACCTGGTGAGTGAGCCATGCGAAGATCGCGAGCTTGAAGAGGCTCAGGCTGAGAAACGACTTTCAGGTGAAGAGTGTTTGAGCCCACCACCCGTTTGCGGCTGCGAAGGCTTTTCTGACTTCGAGTTTCGTCCACGACGCCCCCTTCCTCACAGTTAGGATTATGTGTAAGTTAGCTGTAAGTCAACTTTTCGCTTTGATGGCGGCCGTCGTCGCGCGGACTTGTTGTGAAATCGACGTCAAACACGATTGAATCGCTGCAAACTGACTCACCAAAGTTTAAGATCGCGTGTGGCAAAATCGCGCGATAGCAAATCGAAATCTCGTTCAGGCGAACTCCCGACACTCGATCTTCACGGTCATCGCATGGACGGCCTTGTCGACACCGTCGATCGCTTCATTACGAAATCGCAAAGCCAAGGCAAAGACGCCGTTCGAATCATGACCGGCAAAGGCTCAGGCCAAGTCAAATCGGCCGTGCAATCGTACTTAAAGATGGGCGGCTACCCGTTTCACTTCGAACGCACTGTGAGCGGCGTGAACGAGGGCGTGTTGATCGTGTCGATCTAGAGACACCACGCCGGCCTAATGCCAGATCGACGTCGACCTCACATCAGCGCTTCTTCGAGAGCCTTCGTGATTTTATCGATTTTCTTGATTGAAACCGGCGCGACAAAGATCGCATCGTCACCCGCTATCGTGCCCAGCACGTCGTCGGACCGAAGCGCATCGACTTGTCGTGCGATCAGGGAAGCAGCCCCGGAGTCTGTAAGAATGACGATCATGGCCCCATTGTGATAGACGCCGCGAATGAGATTTCCCAAGCCGCCGACAAGGCCAGCCGGATGAGGGTCGCTGCTGAGCCGGTAGGTCGTTTGCCCATCGGCGTCTGTTTGCTTGATCGCGCCGAGCCTGCGCAAATCGCGAGAAATCGTGCTCTGGTTCACTTCAAAATCGCGACGCTCGAGTTCTTCTCGCAGTTCCTCTTGCGTGCTCGCTTGCTCACGCTCAAGCAGTTCTCGGAGCGCTACCAATCGTTCTTGAGTGCCGTAACCTTTTGCCATGGTGAAGTCACCATATCGCAGAATCGAGCTCAATCAAGCTTGCGAAGCCCCTTACCTTGAAATTGAATCGCCTCTTTACCGGAATCGCCGAGCGGAGAGTCGTAATCGAGCTTCGCTCGAACGTCGTTCAAAATAAGGTCGCCGGTTTTAGTGTCGAGTTTCATTTTTAAAAGCCCGCTCGATTCGATGTGGAACATCGCGACCGTCTTCGACTTTTGCGGGAATCGAATCTCGATTGGCGCTCCCGATTCAAACTTCTTCCGGTCGACGCGCTCGATGAATTCGACGTCATAGCCCGAGAGGTTCAACGTCATCAGCAGCTGTTTTGACGTTTTCGATTCAGGCTCGAACTTCAGCTCTTGGACTTTGAGGTCGACGTAATCACGCGCCGGAATCTTTGGCTCTACTTGGGGCTGGGCGTTCAAGATACCGATGACTGCAAGCGCTAGCGCCTGCTCAGTCCCGCCACCATCGAGAACTCGAAACTCGGGCGTTTTGCCTTTTGAATCTTTGAGAATGAATCGCTCTTGACCCTTCGAGAAGAGAGGCACAGAGCCTGAAGTAGCTGCCGCCGTCGAAGACGCCGCCAAAGATGCCGCCAAAAACGCCGCTGAGAACGCAGAGGAACTGAAGAGAACAAGAGACCCCATCTTGAACAAACGATAGATTTGCTTCGGCACAATCCCTCCTTGGTGGCGCCCGCTAATTCCAAACGCGCGATGGCGCCCAGCGGTTAAACGCGCGATGGCGCCAATCTATCAAACACCGTCGACATCAAATAACGGAAGCCCTCTTTCTCAAAATCGGCCCATGGTAAGGAAACGCCGCTGACCGTTTCTTCCCAAGTTTCAAAAGAGCTTCGCGGGTTAATTCGCCCGGTGAAACCTTTTTTATCGAGCTGCTTGCGTGGGTCACCACCCCAGACGATCTTATCGACTAATTCCGGCCGGAAGATCATAAATTGAGTGTCCGAATTGATCGACATTGCGATGACACCGGCACCAAGTGCAGCGGGGATTTCGAGCTCTTTCATCTCTTCCGAGAGACTATCGATCGCGATGAGATCAATTTTTCGAGACGACATGCGTTTGAGAAGTTCGTCTCGCAGGCGAAGGACCTGATCGCGCGGCGGGCATAAGCCTACCAAATCACAGCGGTCGGACTTGATGAGGACTGCACCGCTTCCATCAAACGCCGTCAGCATTGCCTGATTCGACTTCATCAGCTCATCAACCGGATCACGCGCGCCTATCAGATGATCGAGAGTCGTACGAATTTTGCGATCAAACTGAATACGACGTTGGAGTTTCTCGCTCGTTTCGACCGTGCCAGCCATTCCGCCGAACGCGTTCGCGATGACTTCGCACGCGGTCCTTTGAGAAACTGAAATGCGAAGTGGTTTTAAGTTATGGCATGCGATCAAACCCCAAAGCTTGCCCTCGATCACGACGGCAATCGAGAAGGAGCAGCTCACCTTCATATTATGAAGATATTCGATATGAATGGGTGAAACAGCTCGAAGTCGCGAGTCACTGAGGTCGAGCTGCTGCCCTGTCAGCGGGTTCAGACTCGGCCGAACATTGTACGTCGGCGTATCAATGTTGGGAATGACGCGAAGACCGTTTCGCAGGTACAAATCACGCGCGATCCTCGGGATGTCCGACGCTGGAAAGCGGTGGCTCATAAACGAATGCGCAACAAGCGTCCGATGCTCGGCAATCACCTCGCCGTGCATGTGAGGCGCGATGAATTGGTACATCATCACACGATCCATGCCCGTGATCTTTTGAATCGCTCGGCAAACAGCGAAAGCTTGAGCTTGAACGTTCTTCGAGTTTCGCATCTCGATGAGACATTTCTTAATCTCGTTCTCTTGTGTAAAACGAAACTGAAGATCGCCCGGCTCATCTGACGATGGCTCAAACTCAATAAAGTGAAGCCCGTCTGTCGTAAAGACAGTCGCATCGAAGGCGCGCTCGCCCATCTCTAACGAAAAACTGATGCGGCTAGAGCCTGTTGTCAGCTCGCGACAGTACATGAGAATCATCTCAGCATTGGCGTCGCCGACAAGATGCGAGAGCTTCGCGCCCAGAACGCTCTCATGTCGTTGACCGAGCAGGTTAGCGGCCGTTTCCGAGCGCCTTGGTGTGCTCGGTGATGCAGCCAGAGCTCGCATCGAA
>CAJYOV010000443.1 GCA_913776405.1 Pseudobdellovibrionaceae bacterium | reverse complement strand
GGCCGGTGCGGTTCCAAATTCGCACTAGGTGCTTACTTGGAACTGAGGCGCTCTGTCTCCCAGAGTTTAGCGAACTTGAGAAAGACTGAATAGGCCGCGCCAACCGCGATGATGAAACCCGGAAGGCAGTTCCGTCGACCGTTCATTGCGATCACTTGATTCGTGCTCACGTCGATGCTTCGGCGGACATGGTCACCGCGAACGCCGAGAACAAAGAAGTTTACGACTTCTTGTCGACAGCGTCGTCACGTTACAACCTCGGCTTCTGGAAGCCGGGCGCCGGCATCATTCACCAAGTTGTTCTTGAGCACTACGCGTTTCCAGGTGGCTTGATGATCGGCACGGACTCGCACACTCCGAACGCAGGCGGCCTCGGTATGGTTGCGTGCGGCGTTGGCGGTTCTGACGCCTCTGACGTAATGGCGGGCCTCGCGTGGGAAGTTAAAAACCCCCAAATCATCGGCGTTCACTTAAAGGGTAAGATGAACGGATGGGCGTCAGGTAAAGACGTGATCTTAAAACTTTTGGGCATCCTGACTACTAAGGGCGGTACAGACAAAATCGTCGAGTACTTCGGTGAAGGTTGCGATTCAATTTCAGCGACAGGAAAAGCAACGATCACGAACATGGGCGCAGAACTCGGTGCTACGTGCTCGATCTTCGCTTACGATCAGCGCATGAAAGCGTACCTCGACATCACAGGCCGTTCTGAGATCTCGAAGCTCGCGGATGCAAACAAAGACATCCTTTCAGCAGACCCTGAAGTTTTGAAAGACCCAGCGAAGTATTTCGATCAAGTCATCGAAATCGATCTTTCGACGCTCGAGCCGCACTTGGTTGGTCCACACTCGCCAGACATCGCGCGCCCAATCTCGAAAATGGCTGAAGAAGCAAAAGCCAACGGTTGGGACTTGAAGTTGTCAGCGGCGCTCATCGGTTCGTGCACGAATTCTTCTTACGAAGACATCGGTCGCGCGGCATTTGTTGCGAATCAAGCGATGGCTAACGGAATCAAGATGGAACAACCGTTCTTGGTTTCGCCGGGCTCGACACAAATTCAGAACACGATCACGCGCGACGGTCAGATGACAACGTTCAACTCTGTTGGTGCAACGGTCATGGCAAACGCGTGCGGGCCTTGTATCGGTCAATGGCGTCGTGACGACGTAAAAAAAGGCACGGTCAATACGATCGTGACTTCGTTCAACCGTAACTTCCGTGGTCGTCAAGACGACAACCCTGAAACGCTTGCGTTCATCGGCTCACCAGAACTCGTTATGGCTTTGGGCATTGCAGGGCGCGCAGACTTCAACCCATTGACAGATGAACTCACCGGTAAAGACGGCAAGAAGTTTAAACTCCAAGCGCCGGTTGCCGACGAACTCCCGAAAAAAGGTTTCGTCGAAGACAAAGAGGGTTATCAAGCCCCAGCGGGTGCGCAGGCAAAAGTAGCCGTTGCGCCAACATCCGAGCGCTTGCAACTTCTCGAGCCATTCGCTGCGTGGGACAAAAAAGACGCGATGGAAAATATGGCGGTTCTTTGCAAAGCGAAAGGCAAGTGCACGACAGACCATATCTCGCCAGCGGGCAAATGGTTGAAGTACCGCGGCCACCTCGACAACATCTCGAACAACATGTTGCTTGGCGCGGTCAACGCATACACAAACAAAGCCGGTCTCGGTAAGAACATCCTCACGGGTGAAGTCGACCTCGAGTTCGCGCAGATCGCTCGCGACTACAAGAAGAAGGGCGTCCCGTGGATCATCATCGGCGACGAAAACTACGGTGAAGGTTCGTCACGTGAACACGCGGCGATGTGTCCGCGTCACTTAGGCGCAAAAGCCGTCATCACGAAAAGCTTCGCTCGTATTCACGAGACGAACTTGAAAAAACAAGGCGCTCTTCCTTTGACGTTCGCGAACGCAAGCGACTACGAAAGACTTCGTGAAGACGACCGCGTCACTCTTCGCGGCTTGTCGACGTTCGCTCCAGGCAAAAACTTGTCTTTGGAAATCGCGCACGCCGACGGCACAAAAGAGACAATCGAATTGAAGCACTCGTTCAACGCTGAGCAAATCAAATGGTTCCAAGCCGGATCTGCTCTGAACCTGCTCCGCGCTTCCAACGCGCACTAATGTTGCTGCGCCCGGGCTCACGAGCTCGGGCGTTCGATCCAGCTGCCGTGACGCATGTTTTCTTCAAATTGAAGAAG
>CAJYOV010000442.1 GCA_913776405.1 Pseudobdellovibrionaceae bacterium | reverse complement strand
GATACAAATCATTCTTGCAGCCTCCGCGACCATCTTTCGAGCACGGTTGACACCACAACTTCACTTCCAGAGTTTCAGACGTCGAATGGCTCGGGTAACCGAAAGCGGTCGGTCCAATGAGTGCGAGGGTCGGTCGTTCCATCTGATCGGCGACGTGAAGAAGGCCCGTGTCATTTGCGATCACCAGATCTGCGAAACGAAGTGCCAGCGAACTCTGATCGAGCGACAGTTGACCTGCGACATTCAAGCACCGCTCGGGCGCAACAGCGACAAGATCCTGAATAAACGTGTCCGCAGGACCGCCTAGAAACAAAAAGCAGGCGTCGGGCAAGAGGCTAATCAGCGTCTTCCAATGATCCAGAGGCCAGCGCTTCATGTCCCAAGCGGCAGAGGGCGCGCAGGCAATGAGCGGGGCCGCAGGCTGACTTCGCTTAAATTCTTCAAGTTGCACTTGAACTTTGGCCGGAAGTTGAAGGTCTGCACGAAGTCGAAACTGAGGCCCTGCAGGCACCGTTTCTTTGAGTCCCCATTTTACGAGGGGATGATGAAACGATTCGGCACCGCGAAAGGGCTGAGGCAACGTCTTCATGCGAAACTTGAAGAACAGAAAACGGCGAATTCGATTCTTGGATCGAGCTGCAAATTGAGGAACCGTTTTTCCAGTCACGAGATTGAAGAGTGCTGCGAGGGCGAATACTCCAAGAACCAGTCGCGATCGAATATTTGAATGTGCGTCGTAGACGTGGGTGTAAGTGCCTGAGCGTGCAAGTGCCCAAGACTGTTTTATGAGCCCAAAGAAACCGGATTTTCTTTCGTGAGTTAAGACCCGAGAAATCGATGGCTGATTCGCCAGGAGTTGTTTGAAGTCTTCGCGGGCGAACCAGTCGACGCCTGCGCCAGGGAAGGCGTCCTTGAACGCTTGAGGCACCGCGACGGCTTGAACGATATCGCCAAAGCTTGAAAATCGGATCAGTAAGAGATGAGCTTGCTGGGGTGCCACGTGTCTGCGAGCGTACTGCTTGAGAAGCTAAGAGACAATTAGAAGAGAGAGAGAGAAACGAATGTCGCGGCTAGGCTGGTATTTGGGGGTCAGACCCAGCCGCGCTCATCGACCGGCGAATTACTTCTTTTTAGAAGCGCCGGTTTTCTTTTTGCGTTTTGAACCTGCGAGGCTTGTCTCAAGGTAGTCTTGAGTTTCCTCGAGGATCTTGCTGATCACTTCACCAGACGGGATTTTGTAGAGATCAATCAGCACGGCGATCGTTTCGAGGGGTGGTGATACGAGACCACGCTCCCAGTTCGACACGAATTGCGGCGAAGAGTAACCAAGTACTTTCGCAACATCCAACTGACTCAAACCACTGTCCAAACGCTTCTGACGAAGATAGTCGTTGAGAGTTCGCATAACGAGTCTCATCGTTCCTCCTTGTTTAGTGCTACTGATAGTCAAATTAGCCCCCGGGGCGTGACGTCACAAGAATAATCCAAGGGTTTCAATGGGATAAAGGAGATCTTAATATTCGACCGATTGAATCCATTGCTCCGGTTTATCTAGTTCGTGTCGTGAGACCGAGGCTGCAAGTTGAACTGACATAAATACGTTGCATTTATCAGGAATGGTGCTCGAAATCGGAGCAATTAGGCGAGCCCGACTAAAGCCGCGCCGTGAATTGCCAACCTTCTCGGCCAGACCTACGCTTGAGCGCATGAACAACGCTCAACAGCTCCACGCTCTCTTCGACAATCTCTGGAACGACTACGTCGCGTTCAATCCGCAAGCAAAACGCGTCTACGATTTGATTCTGGCTCACGAACAAAAGCATGACCCTTCGGTCAAAGCGCTGATCAACGATCACGTCGCTCTCAGAACCTACAATCTCGATCCGATCGGCCTCGACGCCCTGGGTGCGCTGTTCACGAAATACGGTTACGTCCGCAAAGATCAGTATCTATTTAAGGAGAAGAAGCTTCTCGCGTATCACTTCGAACACGAAGATCAAACGCTTCCAAAAGTTTTCATCAGCGAGCTTGAGACTGAAAAGTGCTCGCCTCTCGTGCAGAAAATTGCGAAGCAAGCCGCATCTGAAGTTTCGACCGAAGCGGTGAAACAGGATTCTTTCTTGTGGTCGCGTCGTCCATGGAGCGCTTCCTATGCGACGTACCAAGAACTCTTGAAAGAGTCTGAGTACGCAGCGTGGATGTACGCCTTCGGCTTCCGCTCGAACCATTTCACGATTTCGGTAAACGCGCTGAAATCGTTCAAAGATCTCCAGCATCTAAACGAGTTCGTGAAAGCGAACGGTTACGCGCTCAATACATCGGGCGGCGAAGTGAAAGGCACTCCGAAAGAGTGTCTCGAGCAATCTTCGACGCTCGCTGAAAAGGCGGTGGTGAAGTTTGATGAAGCCTTGATACAACTTACCGTTCGGCATCGGATGACGGCGTGCGAATTCGTAATAGCACGCCGGAATCTCGTGCGAGCCATCATCAAACTTCACC
>CAJYOV010000441.1 GCA_913776405.1 Pseudobdellovibrionaceae bacterium | reverse complement strand
CGACTCCAGCCACTTGTTGAAGAGCAGATTCAGATTCTTTCGGGCGCGACGGCGCGCAAGAAAACTGGCAAGGCATCGCGAAACAAGAGGCGGCGCGACCGAGATACGACGAGTGGGTGTCGCAATTGCCCTTACACGCCGAAGCATCAGGGCCCCCAAAAAAGCTCGCGATAAATCTATTCAATTGCTGCCGGACGTGAGTACGATTGAGCCACAACTGGCCTCTCAACACGTCATTCGACTGGGATTCAACCTGTTATGCTCGCGCGCTCTCTTCAAGCTCTGAAGTTCGGATTGCTTCGCCTTCTTACGTTCTTTAAATCAGCATTCGGCGACATCTCATACAGGCCGCCAGCGTGGATCGGCCAGCTTCGTCGAAGACTTGCTGAAACTCGCGTTGGTCGGTTCGTTGGCCTCAAGCGAGATCGCGCAGCGACTTGGCTTCGCGGTAATAAAAAGCGCGCATGGAAGATCGGCTTGTCGACTGCTGCTGCAGCTGCGGTTTTGGCAGTCGGAATTCATCAGTATCTGAAATATCTCGAGTCCCTTCCGAAACCGGATTACGTGGAAGTTACGGTTTCGCCGCCCGCACCGCCAAATTTTGAGACGGGCCGAGCGAACGGACTTTACATCACGTTCTCAAAGTCGACAGCTCGGTTAGACCAGCTCAATAAACCCGTCGACGATTTGATCTCACTCTCGCCGAAGCTCAAGGGCACCTGGAGATGGACATCGGATTCGAGCCTTCTCTTTACACCGGATGAGAAAGAAAATGTTCAATGGCAAATCGGGCAAGAATACGAAGTCGAATTTTCTAAAAGGCTTTTTCCAGATCACGTTCTGTTGAAGGATCTTGAGTACGATTTCAAAACAGCGCAGGTCGAAGTGTCGCTCACGAAGAGCGAATTCTATCAGGACCCAAAAGACCCTAAAGTAAAGCGTGCAGTTTTCAACTTGCGCTCAAACTACGTGCTAGACACCGAAGACATCAAAAAGAGAATCACGCTCACGAAACAGTCTGCCGATTCTTCGACGCTCGGTGAACGCGCGAAAACGATTCCGGCGACGATCACGTTTAACGATAAGAAAAACGAAGTCTACATTCTCTCTGAGTCGTTGCCGATTCCAAAGAAAGACGAAGTCGTCGACTTGATGGTGGCTAAAGGTGTTCGCGCACCCACAGGTGGCAGCTCAAACTCCGAAGTGACGTCTCAGGTCACGGTGCCGGGAATGTTCGAGAAGTTTAAGTTCGAGAATCTTCAGGTGATGTTCGCTCGAAATGAAAAGTTTGAGCCCGAACAGATCCTAATTCTTTCGACGAAAGCAGAAGTGGCGTCCGAAGTCGTAGAAAAAGCGCTAAAGCTGTATCTGCTTCCAAAGCGAAAACCAAAAGACGATCAAACACCGAAAGGCAAAAATTCGCCTTGGTATTCGGCGTCTGAAGTCACGGGCGACGTCCGAAGTCAGCTCGAACCAGTCAAATTCACTTTGATTCCAGCGGCCGAAGAACATTCGCTCCGTCACACGTTCCGCATCGATGTGCCCGTTGGTCGCTACGTGCTCGCCGAAATCAAAAAAGGTTTAAAGTCGTTTGGCGGCTACGAGCTTTTTCAAGACTATCAAGAGGTCACGAGCCTTCCAGATTACCCGCAAGAATTAATGATCATGTCGCAGGGCTCGCTTTTGAGTCTTTCTGGCGACAAAAAGATTCCTCTTCTCTCGCGCAATTTGCATGAAGTCGATTTTACGCTCTACCGCGTTCTGCCTCAGCAGCTGAATCAGTTTGTTTATCAAAGCTATCGTTGGGGCGGGAACTTCTCGCGCCCGAACTTTAGCGAGATTCAAAAGAACACGCTGACCGAAGTGTTCCGCCAAAATCAAAAACTTCAGTTCGTGAAGCCGGCACAGACCCAGTACTTCAACCTCGACCTTGCACCCTTTCTTACGGGTGAGTCTGGACGCCGAGGGCTTTTCTACGTTGACGTAACATCGCCGAAGACGGGGCACAGCGATCAACGCTTGATTGTTGTCACCGATTTGGGCGTGATCGTGAAGGAAACCAACGATGGCAGCCACGAAGTCTTCGTTCAGAACTTGCGATCAGGTGCCGCCGTCGCGGGTGCTGACGTCTCAGTCATTGGTGCAAACGGGTTAGCGGTCGTCGATCAAAAGTCGAACGGTGAGGGGCGCGCAACGTTTCCGAATCTCAAAGACTTTAAGAACGAAAAAGAACCGCTCGCGTTTGTCGTCAAGAAAGACGGCGATCTCACGTTCTTGCCTTACCGTTTACAGTCTCAATCGCTCAGCTTCTCGAACTTCGACGTTGGTGGCCTTTACGAGTCGAAAGAGAACGATCAACTGACGGCCTTCTTGTTCTCGGATCGCGGTATCTACAGACCCGGCGATTCGGTCAATGTCGGCATGATGGTCCGCGCTCGCAATGCGAAAAACAACTTCCAAGACGTTCCGATCGTTTGGGCCGTGACCGATGCTCGAGGGACCGAGATTCATCGAGAAAAACTAAAGGCGAGCTCGACCGACCTTATGTCGCTCAGTTTCAAGACTCAAGAAGCGGGTGCAACAGGCACTTATAACATCCAAGTCTTCATTCAAAAGAAAGACCGCGCTGACGAGTTAATCGGTTCACTCGCTGTTCGCGTCGAAGAATTCTTGCCCGATCGCATGCGGATTACCGCTACGATTTCCGAGCAAACGGCCGAAGGCTGGGTCAATCCGAAGGACCTCAAGGGCCTCGTAAGTCTCAAGAACTTGTTCGGCACACCGGCTGAAGCGCGTCGCGTGATCGGTGAAGTCGCACTCTCTCCAACACACCCTTCGTTTAGAGCTTACAAAGAGTATTCGTTTGTTGCGCTGAAAGGCGATGAAAAGTCATTTACCGAAACACTGTCGGCGACCGAGACGAATGCCGACGGTGAAGCTTCCTTCGATCTTGATCTCGAACGCTTCGGCACAAGTCTTTACAATTTGCGTTTCAATGCCGAAGGCTATGAGGCCACAGGCGGCCGCGCCGTAGCCGCAAGCGCGCAGACATTGGTGTCAGCGAAAGACTATCTCGTTGGGCTTCGAGGCTCTGAGTCGCTGTCTTACTTGAAAAAAGGCAGCGATCACAGTGTCAACGTGATCGCCATCGATCCGAAGTTGAAGATGATTGCGGTTAAAGGCCTGAAGGCCGTGATCATTGAGCGTCGTTACATTTCGACGCTTCTTCAGCAAGATGACGGCACGTACAAATATCAATCCGTCCTTAAAGAAATTACGGGCGAGCCCAAAGTCTTTTCGATCGCAGAGAAAGGCACAAACTATAAGCTGCCAACCGCGACGCCCGGCGATTTCGCCTTCGTCGTGAAGGACGCAAACGACGCGGAATTGAACCGGATTTCATTCAGTGTCGCGGGCGAGGCGAACTTGTCTCGGAGCCTCGAGAAAAACGCGGAGCTTCAGCTCACGCTCGATAAAACAGATTATCAACCAGGGTCTGAAATCGAGATCCAAGTCAAAGGGCCTTACACAGGCGCAGGTTTGATCACGATCGAACGCGACCGTGTCTTCGCATCGAAGTGGTTCAAGACCAGCACGACTTCAACGGTTGAGCGCATTCGTATTCCGGAAGGTCTTGAAGGGAATGCGTTCGTAAACGTCACGTTCCTACGCGCTCCGGATTCAAAAGAAATTTTCATGAGTCCACTTTCTTACGCGGTAAGGCCGTTCTCAATTTCGCTCGATGCGAAGAGAATCACGGTCGATCTAAAGACGCCGCAGAAAGTGAAGCCGGGTCAACCGCTTAAGATTTCATACAAGGCCTCGCGCCCGACTAAGTTGATTCTGTACGGTGTCGATGAAGGCATCTTGCAGGTAGCGAGATACAAGCTTCCTGATCCGCTGACTTATTTTTATCAACGTCGCGCGCTTCAAGTGAAGACCTACCAGCTTCTTGATCTTCTTCTTCCGGAGTACTCGCTCATCGCCGGACTCTCGGCCGCAGGTGGTGACTCTGAAGGTGCGCTCTCTCGCAACCTAAATCCCTTTAAGCGAAAGACAGAGGCGCCCGTAGTCTTCTGGTCGGGTGTTGTTCAAGCCGGTCCTG
>CAJYOV010000440.1 GCA_913776405.1 Pseudobdellovibrionaceae bacterium | reverse complement strand
GAAGCTGAAATTCTTAAACGTCATTCAAATCAAATCTTGCGAGATCTCGGCCCGGGCTCAGTGACGTTTGTCGAATTAGGCGCAGGCGACGGCAGAAAGACGCAGTTTCTCTTACGAGAGGCCCTCGTTCAGAAACGACTTAAAGAATTTATTCCGATCGATGTTTCCTCAGATGCGCTTGCTGACTTGAGTGAGCGACTGAAGGCGAAGTTTCCAACATTGCGCGTTCGCGCGCTGGTTGGCGACAATCACGAGCGATTGAGCGAACTCACTCGTGAACGATCAGAGCGCCTGTGCGCTCTTTTTCTAGGTTCGAGCATCGGCAACTGCGAACGGGAAGCCGTTCTCCCAGCGCTGACGCAAATCCGCGCGTCACTCGCGGAGGGCGACTCGCTCCTCATCGGCTTTGACCTTGTCAAAGACTCAGGTCGCCTCGTTCGCGCCTATTCGGATTCAAGCGGTGTGACTCGAGCTTTCAACATGAATCTCTTAACGCGCCTCAATCGCGAACTCGGTGCCGACTTCGATCTTTCAAGCTTCGTGCATGAAGCGACTTGGAGCCCGCGCAAACGCGCGATGGAAAGCTGGCTCGTCAGCAAGCGCGATCAGACCGTGCACTTCAAAAAAATCGGCCGTCGATTCCACTTCCGGAAGTGGGAACCTCTCCATACGGAAACGTCATTGAAATTTGAGATCGACGAAATCGCGACTCTCGCTGAGCTCTCAGGTTTCGAAAGCGTGGCCCTTTACACGGACAGCGCGCGCGATTTCGTAAACGTCCTTTGGAAAGCAAAACGCCCGGGCTCCCAACGAAAATCCGTCGGTCACCCAGGCGTTTCAACTGTCAATTGATCCGCCTCAAGCAGATCAGGGGACAGTTAACCCTCTTTTGAGACTCGTTTTTCAATTTTGCGAGCAGCGACTTGACCCAGTTGCTGCTGAAGCTGTGAAAGCTCAGTGTTCATGTAGCCTGATGCGTTCTGCGCGCTCTCGTGGAACGTGATCACGCGAATGTAAGCTTCTTCGTAACGACCTTGTTTCATCAAAAGACGAACGATGCCAGTTGTCGCTTGAACGGGAAGGGCTTCACCGCTCGATGCGATCGACTTTTCGTAGATCTTCACCGCGTCTTCGTCGCGGTTTGCCGCTTCGAGAAGCTTGCCGTACTGAACGAGCGAGTACGCGTCTTTGCCGCCGCGTTTTTCGTACGCTTCGTATGCTTGAAGAGCCGCTTCAGGCTGTTTCAAACGGTTGCGAAGCGAACCAAGCTCAGCAAAGCCTTGTACGTCACCAGCCTGAGTCGTGAGTTCGATGTACGCGTCTTCAGCGCATGACCACTTATTCAGTTCGATGCAGGCTTTAGCGAGATCACGATAGCCTTGCGGAGATAAGCCCGTTGTCATTTGCGCAAGTTTCGTGAACGGCATTGAAGTCGCGTACTGGCCCCAAGACTGTAAATAGCCGAAACCAACTGCGACGACCGTGCTGAACGCCAGCATGATTTGGATCGAAGTCTTCTCGGTCTTTTTGATCATAGCTTCAGATGGTGATTCATCAGCGAACCCGCACTCACAGATTGCGACACCTGTTGAATGATGTTCGTTCGACAGAGTGTTGCCGCAGCGCGGGCAGAACGAGTGAAATTTCATGAATGCTCCTCTTGGTCAGTTCCTTTAAGGGAGAAGAGCAACCCAGGGGCCAATTCACACTTCGGCCACAATTGGCGCGATCTCAAACGAGAAGGATTTGAGGCGTTGTCGGAACTGTTCGAGCCCTAGACGATCAAGTAAGGATTTCAAGGTTGCGTGCCCTAAAACGCTGTTTGTATGCTTTTGAGCAGGAGAATTAGCACGCATGTCTGTTTTGTCGACGCCCCTTCAGTGGCTTTGTTCTCGCAACCGAACCTACACTCGCACGCGCATTCAGGTTGGTCTGAACATTCACGCGTTCGTGCGGATTGGAGCCGGTGTTGTGATCGGGCTTTGTCTAGCTGTGCCGCAAGGTTCGGCCGCACGAAAACTCACACTACCCGCAAAAGGTTTCGTGGCTGAAACTCCGAAAAGGAAAGCGAACGTCACGGCGTCACCATCGGTCCTTATTGACCAACGCGCTCAAAAGACGCTCGCTCTTTTAAAAAGTCGGCCTGTCCGCTCGCTTCAAGCGCAAGGTAAGGCGACACAGATCGTAGCGCCTGCAACTCGCGCTGGCTTTGTTTCAAGTGTCTACACCAATCGACTTGTCGAAGCCTCTTGGGCAACTGAGATGCTGGCGGACAAGCGCATCGCTTACGAAGTTCTCAAACGGGAACTGGGTGAAGAGAAGGCGCAGATGTTGTACCCAAAGACCTTGGGGCTTCGTGAATTCTTGGTCAAACACGGCTTCCTTGCGCAAACTGGCGCGATTAAAAAAGACGATGTCGAAGAAATTGAAGCTGCGCTCTATGAAGAGTTCCCAAATGGTTTTTTAGCGCGGGTCGCGGTTGGTGTTTCACCGCGTGAAACATCGCGCGGCCTTTATCCATCAACCGACGCGTTTCTTGTGGAATTGATGAAACCTTCGACGCCGATCTATCGACCGAACCACGCGACCCACGCGGTCTCGAGCCACATTCTCGGGAGTATTGCGAGCGGCGAAGCTATCGTGCTGCAAGAAAATTTCGTTGCGACATCGGACGCGAAGAAAGCACTTAAAAACAAGTTCTTCCAAGAAGTCCGTGTCCACACCTACGAAGCAAAAGTCGTGGCGAATGCGCGACCGACGCGTTGGGTGCAAAAAGAGATTCTTTCAGACGAGCAAAATGAAAAAGCCGAGAAGTTTGTGGCGGATTTTCTAGCGCAATTACCGCTGACGCTCTTGTCGCGGCAAGCTTGGAGTGTTGACGTCGCAGTCCTCGATAACGGCGATATGAAGATCAACGACATCGTTACGAATCGCGGCGAGAAAGTCGGGTGGTCAAGTTACCTCGAGCAACCACACGTGATCGCAGCGTATGTTCGGCACTTCGAGCAAAACGCCGACGTTCACTACGCTGGTGTTTCAGGCTGGTTCATGCGTCACGGCTTCGCGAACTATTTTGCTTACTGGGGTACGCGAATTCAAAAAGCGCGACCTGGTGTCGGTAAAGTGCTCGCGTATCTTCCGCCGTGGCCACGCTTCTAATGCCGTATCACCATCGTTCGCACCCTCGATACCAGACACCCAAGTTACCTGCGATGGTGCGCGTGCACGGAACGTTTCAATGGCTGCCGGGCTCCGTTCTCAACTTAAGCGGCGGCGGCCTCATGCTCCACTGCGTGACACCTCTCGACTCACAGTCGAAAATTGAGATTGAAGTGACCACCGCCGATAAATACGGCAAGAAAACGCTTCGAAGATTCAAAGCGAAGATTGTTTGGAAGAAGAATAGTCTCTACGGTGTCGCTTTTGGCGCCTGACGCGGTTGACGTTTTGGCAGTTGAAACACGAAGCGTGTGTTGTTGTTAAGTGTGTCGATGCGAAGCGAGCCGTGGTGATGGGCGGCAACACTCATCGAAAGGGCAAGCCCGAGGCCCGTGCCTTTACCCGGCGACTTCGTCGTGAAGAATGGGTCGAAGATGCGGCTCCGGATTTTAATCGGGATGCCGGCACCTGAATCTGTAACGCCGATGTAAATCGAATCGTCGTCTTCCGTGAAGTCGACTTTGACCCACTTCTCTGGAAGCTCAGAAACTGCGTCAAACGCATTGTTGACGAGATTGAGGACTAGTTGAGAGACAAGGGTCATGTTCATTTCCGCCATGAGAGACTCGGGCGGGTTTTCAATTTCAAGCGAGACATCGCTCGCCTTAAAGCGTTCGTTTGAGACATCTCGCACGTCACGCGCGACGAGAGCGACATTGATCGGCGCGTAATTGTTGCTGCGATCTGATCGTGCGAGCGATTTCAAACTCTTGATAATATCGGCGATACGAACCGCCGTGCTCTGAATCTTATCAACAAATTCAGTCAGCTTCTCGGGCGTCGCTTCGTTTCTTTGGATGGCGCGTTTCATTTCTGAAGCGCGACCCACGATCACGGTGAGGGGATTATTGATCTCGTGAGCGACACCGCTTGCAAGATCGACGACAGCGAGCGCTCTTGCGCGTGAGACTAAGTCGGCTTCTTTTTCACGAGTCGAAGCTTCGAGATCTTTACGGTCCGTAATATCACCCGCAACGAAGACTAAACGCGCTCGATCGTCACCGAACGTGCTCACACGAAGTGAGATCCAGCGAAGTTCGCCGTCGTTATCGACGATCCGATACTCGAATGTCAGGGGCGGGTCGATCGGGTTTCCCATGGAGGCAGAAACGAGGGTGTGGAATTCCGACAGCACGCGGTCTTTGTCATCAGGAGCCACGCATGCAAGGAAGCCAGAGAGTGGATTCTCGTTGAGGATCGAGCGATTGATGCCCTGAACATCCTCAAAGTTTTCGCTCACCGCGAGAATGCGGTCCGTGAGGGTGTCATAAACCCAGTAGCACTGACCGATTGAATCGGTGAACCGACGATAGAAATTTCGCAGATTCGTTAATTCCGCCATCAAATCTGACGCGCGAGCGTCGTCTTGCGGAACGGGCTTTGAAGAAACAGTCGTGCGCAGAATCTGCGACGCAGCTTTCAAGCCTTGAATTTGATGAGTTTCAAAATTGCCCATCGCGATCGTTTGATAGATCGCAGCGCAGAGGCTGCCGTCTTCATTTTGTTCGAGGCAGGTCATCGCGATCGTGCCGAGCGTGATTGATTCGAGACCGAGCTGTTTCTTCGCGTCTTTATCGACTTCGATGATCACCACAGAGCCTGGCTTCAGCTGAAGCGTTCTGCTTAATGTCAGATAGGTCGACGTGAGCGACTTGCTTTGGAGTGGCGAGAATCCGCCAGCTGCAAAATCCGCGTGAGCTGTGTCTTTCGTAACTGTGAAAACGAGAGCGTCACCACCGGTTGTCATTGCGCACAGAAGACTTGAGATCGACGACAAACGCGCCGAGCGTTCTTCGACGGACTGAAGTGAGGTTACAGCTTGGACAGCTTTACGTGCTGAAATGCCCGAACTCATGAAACGTTGGCTCCGCGCCTAAATGGTTGTGCGGTCGATCTTACTAGAAGCTCTCTCTAGTCATTATCGGTCGAGTCATGCCAACGCTTCAGTGTCTCAAGTCGAGATTCCCGTAAAGATTCCAGTTCGTTTTTACGAGGCCCCGACGAGAGTCGAGAGGGGCGAACCTAAGGTTACTGCTCTAAACAGAGATCGCCCCACGGAATCGTCTCTGGCTGACCCGCGATCGAAATTCCCGAAGCAGACGTCGTGAGCGTTCCGGTCGAGGTCTTGCCCTGAAATTTTCTCGAGTACGTAAAGCTGCCCACGGGCCTGAGGCATGCGCCGTCGGAGCTGTAAGCGAGATCACTCGTCGCGCTCACGACATAAGACACGGTCGCTTTATCACCGGGCGCTCGCTCGGGCGCGTAAAGGAGCGATACAGTCGCACCTTTCGGCAGCTTGAGACCTGTCGCTCGCGACATCGAAATTTCGCCAGACACTGAGAGCTGAAATTCTTCAGGTAGAAGCCCGCTTTCTTGCGCGACTTGTCCTTTGAAAAGAGTTTTGAACTCGAGCACGTGACCTGCGATTGGGGCGCTTGGGCGAACGAGCTTCAATGTCCGAGAAAACGTGCCACGACCAACGAGACTCATAGAATCGAGAGAATACAAACTTTGTTCGAGAGAGGACGACATGTTGATAAACGCCGCTCGCGAAGATGCTTCGGAGTACGATTCTTGGCCGTTGAGCACGCGACGATGCGACGGCGCTGAGCCACCGAGTGCAATCTGTTTCGAGCAGTTGAATCGAGCCGTCGCAAACGTCGATCCGCGTTCGACACGCTTGTAGGTGACGCACCCATCTTGTTCATCGCGCGCAATTTTGTTGATCGCAATATCGGATCCGCGAACGCTCCAACTCAGTTCGTTGAAAACGAGTTTTATCAGACCTTCATTGCCTTCGATGGTGCTAACGGTCTTGGTGCCTTTTTTAAGAGTCGGCGATTTAGGTGGTGCCGCCGAAACCTCGGTTTTGTTCTCGGCCGCACAGCCTGTTAGGCACACAGAGGCACCCAAAGAGGCTCCGAGTGCCACACTGAATATGAGAGTCGACAGAGTCTGAAATTTCGAGAACATGAACACTCCCGGTGAGTTACCTGCTGAATCTGCTGGCTCAATTCTTAAGAGTGCACGCGGAGGTGGCAATCGTTTTTGCCCCGGCCGGACCGACTTGATCTGAGACTCCGCCATGGACAGGTTCGCATTTAGTCGCTAATAAGCCAAAATCCTGAGGAAATGCCGGGGTTTATGACAAAACTGTGACACAACTGGGGGCTTTGGGCTCTAGATTGAATCCAACGTTATGAATCAAGATTTCATCCTCCTTCATCGCACGGGACCTGAGCGTTTCAGTCTCCCTGAAACGGGCGCAAACGAGCCGACTTCGGCCGTGGATACGTTCTCGTTCATGACGTGCTTGCGCCACATTGTCATCGCGAACTTGGATGAAGCTGCGGATCTAGCATCTCAAGCGCAAGGTCCGAACGATCAAATCTTGCGCGGTGAAACTGCCTACTCGCTTCTTCTTGAAATCATCTGCGGCCTTCATTCGCCGCTCGTCGGCGAAACGGAAGTCTACGGTCAGTTTAAAAACGCCGTGAGCCAGTTCAGTGTTCCGGCAACGCCATGGGGCACGATGCTTGCGAAGACGTTCAAAGCTCTCTTCGAAGACGCTAAGAAAGTCCGCGATCAGCATTTGAAAGATCTTGGCTCACAGTCGTACGGCAGCGTTTTGCGTCGCGAAGTGAAAGGCCTTAAAAGCGTTCATTTCGTGGGTGCGGGTCATCTCGTTCAGGAAATCTTGCCTTGGATCAATAAAGAGAACATCTCGATCGTCATTCACTGCCGCAATCCTGAAAAAGCGCTGGAATCGCTCGGCGCGTTGTCCAAGAACATTCGCGTTGCCGCGATGGAAGACCGCTTCGCACTTTCCGAAGCAGACGCCCTCGTGATCGCAGCACCGCTTTCAGCCGCCGCGTTGAGATCTTGGTTGCCGACTGACGCGCGCCCTCACTTGGTCGCGGATCTTCGCGCCGAATCCGAATCGGATCGTCTCGATACGAAGGCGGGTAACTCCGCCCTCGCTGAATTCAAGCGCGTTCTTCCGCTTGGCGATTTCATGAAC
>CAJYOV010000439.1 GCA_913776405.1 Pseudobdellovibrionaceae bacterium | reverse complement strand
AAAACTATCGCGGCCAGCGCTCAAGGCATGGACCGCGCAAGCTCAGACTACATGGGCATGCTTGCTACTTGCATGAACGCACTAGCGCTTCAAGACGCCCTCGAGAAATTGAATGTCGACACGCGCGTTCAATCCGCGATCGAGATGGCCGAAATCGCAGAACCGTACATTCGCAGAAAAGCGATTCGCCACCTTGAGAAAAAGCGCGTCGTTATCTTCGGCGCAGGCACCGGCAACCCTTACTTCACAACGGACACCGCCGCAGCTCTTCGCGCGATGGAGATCGACGCAGAAGTGGTCATGAAGGCCACAAAAGTCGACGGCGTCTACGATAAAGACCCAAAGAAGCACACTGACGCCGTGAAGTTCGATGAACTCACGTACCTCGAAGTCTTGAGCAAACAACTCAACGTCATGGACTCGACAGCGATCAGCCTCTGTATGGACAACGCACTCCCGATCTTGACGTTTAACCTGAATGACCCTGCTAATATCGTGAAGGCCATTTCGGGCCAAAAAATCGGGACCTTGATTAAGTAAATAACGAAGGATCTGAACCATGACTGAACAAGTGAAATCGACAGCTAAAGCGAGCATGGAAAAAGCCCTCTCGGCACTCTCGAACGAACTCAAAAAAGTTCGCACGGGCCGCGCTCAAATCTCGATGCTCGACAACGTTCGCGTAAATTACTACGGCAACCCAACTCCGCTGAACCAAGTCAGCGCGGTTTCAACTCCAGATGCGAAGACATTCCTCATCGCACCTTGGGAAAACCAAATGCTCAAAGAAATCGAGCAAGCGATTCAGAAATCTGACGTGGGCATGGCGCCGATCAACGATGGCAAAGTCATCCGCTTGAAACTCCCTGATCTCACAGAGCAACGCCGTAAAGAGCTCGTCAAATCGTGCTCGAAACTCGTCGAAGAGTCGAAAGTTGCAATCCGTATGGCTCGTCGCGATGCCAACGAAGCACTCAAGAACGCACAGAAAGACAAAAAGATTTCTGAAGACGACAACAAGCGTGGCCAAGACGAAATTCAAAAGCTCACAGACAACTACATCGCTCAGGCCGATAAATTGTCTGCAGAAAAAGAAAAAGAGATCATGACGATCTGACCTAGGCGGCATGTGAATTCGTTGTCTCTTCCACCTCATCTGAATCACCTCGCGATCATCATGGATGGCAACGGCCGTTGGGCCGAGCTCCGTGGTCGCGATCGTGCATTCGGCCATATACGAGGCGCTCGCGTAGCAAAAGAGACAATCGAGACATGCGCGAAGCTGGGTCTGAAGCAACTGACTCTTTACACGTTTTCAACCGAGAACTGGGCACGCCCAAAATCGGAAGTTTCGTTTTTGATGCTTCTCTTAGGCCGCCATCTTCGTAAAGAGCGCGCCAATCTCGTCCGCAATAACATCCGTTTTTCGGTGATCGGCCAAATTGATCGGTTGCCCCAAGCCGTTCGAGACGAGATCGATAAAACCATTCAAGATACAAAAGCCTGTTCTGGCATGAACCTGACGTTTGCGCTCTCTTACGGCGGACGCCAAGAGATCGCAGAAGCGGCTCGCGTGCTGGCACGCGAGGTCGCGGCAGGTGTTCTTCGCCCCGAAGAAATCACAGAAGCGGCAATCACACAGCGTCTTCAGACGCGCAAGATGGCCGACCCTGACTTGATTTTAAGAACGAGCGGCGAGTACCGGCTCTCGAACTTCATGCTCTGGCAAGCCGCTTACAGCGAGCTCTTCATCTCTGAAACGCTCTGGCCTGACTTCGGCGAAAAAACGCTCGAAGAAGCGTTCTCGCACTTTGCGGGCTGCGAACGTCGCTTCGGTAAAACGACAGCGCAGATCAAAGAGCCGACTCGATTAGGCCTCGTTCAATGATCACACGCGTGATTTCGGCCGTGGTCGCGGCAGCTCTTCTTTTTGCGATCACTTACTTCTTCCGCACGACGGGGCTCTTCGCAATTTGCTCGATCGTCGTCTTGGGCTGCATCTACGAATACTCAAAACTTACTTTTTCGCATGCAAGCGCGCCCCGCCACATGCGTTTTACGTTCATGATCCTAGCCGCTCTCACCTACGGAATTTCTCTCGTCAACATGGAGATTTCCGCAGGCATCGCCTCGATCTCAGCGATCTTGTTTTTAACGATCGGCGTTTTGAGCGTTCGTAAAACTCCGGATCTCCCGCGTGCGCTGCGACTTCAAAGTGCAGGTCTAGTTGGCTTTTTCTATGTCGGTATTTTCCCGGCAGCTGCGATCGGCACTCTTAACTTCGGCGACAACGCGATTTGGCTCTTCGGTCTTCTTGGCGTTGTCTTTGCCGGCGATACGTTCGCTTATTTAGCTGGCCGACTTTTCGGTAAACGAAAGCTTCTAGAATCCGTCTCTCCGAAGAAAACGATCGAAGGTTCGATCGGTGGTCTTCTTGGCTCGGCCATCGCGGGTGCAGTGCTTGCGTATTTCTTTGTGCCCGAAATTCCTGTTTATCAGTTGGCGCTGACAGGCCTTGTGAGCGGCGCGTTCGGCCAGGTCGGCGATCTCTTCGAATCGCTTCTCAAGCGCCTTGCCGACGTTAAAGACTCAGGCGCGATCATGCCTGGGCATGGCGGGTTTCTTGATCGCGTTGACGGCGTTCTCTTTGCCGCACCGATCTACTACGTTTTAGTTCGTTTTCTTGTGGCTTAAAAGCCGCAAAAAGCTCGTCTTATTTCGAGACACTCATGACGCTCGACCTCTGGTGGGATTGGCTCGCCCTTTCCTAGACGCCGTTTAGGAGAAATCACTGGCTCCCCCTCCAGTGGAAACTTAGAATAGTTCCCATGGCTACACTTACATCTTTGTTCCAGAGCGCGGTTGAATCGATCATTCCATTGACGGTTCTTCTTGGTCTTTTGATCTTCGTTCACGAGATGGGTCACTTCCTTGTTGCGAAGTATTTCAAAGTTCGCGTCGAAGTTTTCTCGCTCGGTTTCGGCCCGAAGATTTTTAAATTCAAAAAAGGCGATACCGTTTACGCCCTCTCAGCGATCCCGCTCGGTGGTTACGTCAAGATGTTCGGCGATGATCCGACGGCGACGGTCGACGACGCTCAAAAAGCGCACTCTTTCACGCACAAGCCTGTCGGTCAGCGGATCGCGGTCGTTCTTGCGGGCCCGATTATGAATTTCCTTTTCGCGATTTTGATCTTCGCTGCGGTCGCTCTTCTCGGCGAACAAGCGATTGCGCCGAAAGTGGGCGACATCGCGCAAGACTCAGTCGCGTACGCACAAGGCTTCCGCTCAGGCGATGCCGTGAAATCTGTTGGCTCGGAACCCGTCGAAACGTGGGACGAGATGATGCAGAAGATCCAAGCGTCTGGCGATCGCACCGTTGCGGTCGAAGTTCAGCGCGGTGATAAAACAGAAACTCTTCAAATCACACCGAAACTTGCCGACAACAAAAACCCATTGAGCTGGGACCGCGTCGTTGGTGAAGTGACTGGCTTGTCGCCTCAGTCGCGTTCGACGTTCATCGGTATTCGCGATCCAAAATCTCTCGCGGGCGCTGCCGGTCTAAAAACTGGCGATCACATCAAAAAAGTTAACGGCACTGATCTCACCAAGTGGCGTGAGCTTCGCGAACTCTTGCCTGCAGCCGTTGCTTCGGGCGAGTTAAAGATTGAAGCCGAACGTGGTCTTCTGGACGAAAAAACGGCTGATAAACCTGAGACCATTACAGCCTCGATCAACACAAAAAACATGAAAGCCGATTCAGCAGAAACGGCTCTTAGCGCGCTCGGTATCGAATTCCCAGAACTCTACCTCGCAGGCACAGAGAAGAATTCGCCTGCTGCCAAAGCGGGCCTTCAAGTTGGCGATCGCTTGATTTCGATCGATGGCACTCCGGTGACATCATTCGAACAAGTCGCCTCGACGATTCGCTCTTACGGCGATCGTCAAACTTCAAACCAAGCGTCGAAAGACTCTGCTCCGGCTCCGCTCAACGTTGTGATCTCTCGCGATGGCGCTGAGAAAACAGTCGCTCTTGCGCCAAACGTGAAAGAGCGCATGAACCAACAAGGGAAAGAAGAACGCCGTTATGAAATCGGCATCAGCCCACTCGTAGTCGATGCGTTGCCATCGACTGTTCTTCTCAACTTATCCAACCCGCTTTCGGCTGCGGTTCGTGGTTTTGATCAAACTGTGAAATGGACGAGCCTCACGGTCCTCAGCTTCGTGCGTCTCTTCCAGGGTGAAGTTTCGCCGAAGAACGTGGGCGGCTTCTTCTCGATCGGCGCGATGGCGAAAAAGTCTTGGCAAATCGGGGCTCCGCAGTTCCTGCACGTGATGGCGATCATCTCGATCAACCTCTTCGTATTGAACTTACTTCCGGTTCCGGTCCTAGATGGCGGACACCTTGTGTTCTACACAGTTGAAGCGATAAAAGGCGCACCGCTTTCGATGCGCAAGATGGAAATCGCGCAGCAAGTAGGCCTCGTACTGCTCTTGGGTCTCATGGTGTTTGCGCTGTGGAACGACGCGACTCGGATGTTCTTTAACTAATGGCCGTTCTCGCTTTCGAAACATCGACCGCTCAAGGGAGCGTCGCCGTCGTCGAAGGCGAGAAGGTTCTTGCGTCGCGGACGTGGCTTCGTGATCGCTCGCACAGTGAACTGCTTACGGCCGAAATCGAAGCCGTTCTCGCAGAATCAAACCTGAAATCGAACAGTCTTCGCGCTCTCGCCATCGGCCACGGTCCGGGCAGTTTTACCGGCCTGCGTGTAGCGGTGAACGCCGCAAAGTCGCTCGGCTATGCGCTGAACCTCAAGACATACTCGTTCGACACACACACGATTCTAGCAAACGGTGTCGAACGTACGGATTTGCCGGTGCTCGTTCTCATCAACGCACAAAAGAACGCGTTTTTCTCAGCCGTGTTTGAACGCGAAGCCGATCGCTGGACTCAAACTCGACCTCTCGAACTCACGCATGCAGACGAACTAGACTCGCTCTTGAAAGTGCCGCACCTAGGCGTTGGTGATGGGTTCATGGAACTGGGCGATGAACTTTTACTAAACCTAAAGTCATTAGTCGCTCGCGATTCCGCGACCAAAGATTACCCTCATGCCTCGATTCTTGGACGTATGTCGGAAAACACCAAAAGAGCGCCAGCGCCTTTGGTCTGGAACGAGGTACAAGCCCTTTATATTCGCGCATCTGGAGCCGAAGAGAAGCTTCGAGAGGGTTTGAAACGCTAAGCAAAGACGCTCAAAGTGTTGGCCGCTCTCAACTACACTGGAATGTGGTGATCGAGATGTCGGATTTGCAGCACGGACTCGCATCAAAGAATGTGTTTCGCTTAGGCCAAGGGCCTCAGATGCCTAATACCATCTGGGCTGTCGGCGGCGGTAAAGGCGGAATTGGAAAGAGCTTCATCAGCTCGAGCCTTGCCATGTGCCTTACACGCATGGGTAAAGCGGTGACGCTTGTCGATCTCGATCTCGGCTCGGCAAACCTACACACGTGCCTCGGCATCAAAGTTCCAAACGAAAGCATTTCTGATTTTATCTCGGGTCGCGTGAACGATCTTGCGCAGGTTTCGGTTCCAACTGAAGTTCCCGGTCTTCACTTCATTTCTGGCTTCAACGACGCTTTGAACATTGCGGATCTCGATCGCGCAGCAAAAGACCGCTTGATTGCGGCTCTTCGTAATTTGCAAACTCCATACGTGATTCTCGATCTCGGTGCAGGCACGTCTGAAAACACTCGCGATTTCTTCTTGGCTGCCGATCAAAAGATCGTTGCCGTCTCTCCAGAGCCAACGTCGATTGAGAACGCGGACCGTTTAATGAAATA
>CAJYOV010000438.1 GCA_913776405.1 Pseudobdellovibrionaceae bacterium | reverse complement strand
TCTCGAGAAGTTGCGAGATATCCATCGCTGCGTTTCCGCTCATAGCGGCAAGGTTTCCAACTTCTTCAGCTACGACAGAGAATCCTTTGCCATGTTCGCCAGCACGCGCGGCCTCGACAGACGCATTGAAAGAGAGAAGCTTGGTCTGGAAAACGATGTCATTGATGACTTTCGTTTTGTTGCGGATCTCCTCGAAGATCTGAACCATCTCCTCAAAGCTTCGGTTACTCGTATCAATCTGCTGCTTAATCGTCTGATTGCTCCGACTGATCTCGCTGACGGCAGTGATCATCTCACGAACTGTTTCGCGGCCTGTGACGGCCTCAGATCGTGAGTCGGCCGAAAGCTCCGCTGATGCTCGAGAATTTTCTGAGTTGCGCTCGACCATTGCTCGAATCTGATCGATAGAAGCAGCCGCTTGTTGGATCGAAGAGGCTTGGCCAGAAGCTGACGACGAAAGCGCTTCCGAAGCTTGATGAAGATCTGTTGCGGCGCTCAAAATTTGGTCTGAACTTTCAGCCAAGTCGGAAGTGATCGCCTTCAGCTCTCGAGAAGTTGTGAGTGCAACGAAGAATCCGAGGCCGAGCGAAGTCAGAACCGAGACCAAAATTACGCACCAAGAAGCGATGTTTGCGGTACGAGAAGTCGACTCTGCTTTCAGCGCCTGCGCAGCAATTTGCTTTTCGTGAAAGTCGTTGAGCTCATCCATAGCCTTGCGCACGAACTCCGCTTTTTCCGGACAGTCCTTCAGGAAGATTTCGACGATTTTGTCGTGACTGTCTTCTAGGTTTTGTTCGTGGTGCTTCAACACTCTGGCGCCGACTTGCTTAAAGTCTGACCAAGCCGCCATCAGTTCCGAATGAACTTCTTTCTGGCCGGGCGTGAACCCGAGTGCAACGTATGACTTATCAGAAGCTTCGACAGCGCCAATCGCGGCGATCGTTTTCTTAATCGCATCGTTTTTTTGCGCCTCTGATAGTTTCGGTAAACCCAGCGTGCGAAGTTCGATTCGCACCGTTTGGTAGGCGATATACATGTCGCTCGCGATTTTAAGCTTCTCCACATCGCCCGCGACTATCGTCTGGTAGTCTTTCTCGACAGCCTTCGAAGCAAGAGATGAAATGAGCCCAACCGCGATGATGAGAACTGACAGCAGGCAAATCGTTCCGAGAAGTTTAGTTTTGATCCCGAGCTGAGACATATGTCTGGTCCGATCATTTAGTCATTATTGACCTGAACCTTATCGGCCGAATTGTTAAGGTCTCTAGTCCTATACAGTGGACTTAGGTCAAGATTGTTGTGCAATTGTCAACAAAGCCAAAGCTGGCAGGCGCAAAGTTAAACGGCTGCGCTCGAAAACTGACGACCTGAATTCGGAGCTGTCAGTACGGATATTCAATGATTGATGATGAGCGCGTGAGCTAAAGTCGGCAGAAGTACTTTCGGAGGTATCGAGTGGCGTGGGGACAAGCTGAGAAGGACCAGTGGCTCAAGGAACAGACGATCAAGCGTTCGTATCAGAACGAAGTTGTAAGTCAGATTCAAGAGCTAGGTTCGAGGTTCGAGCTGATTCAGTACGGCGTTCTTTCGCAAAATCCAGAGCTATACCCGGTCTTTCTTTTGAAATCGAAAATGTTTGATCCAAAGAAGAGGACAATCCTGATCACGGGCGGCGTGCACGGATACGAAACAAGTGGTGTCCACGGCGCTTTGGGTTTCATGGCGAAAGATGCCGCGGATTACGCCGAAGACTTCAATTTTGTTTGTGCTCCATGTATCAGCCCGTGGGCTTACGAAACGATCAACCGTTGGAATGCGAAGGCGATTGATCCGAATCGCTCGTTCCGCGATGAGAGCCCCTGTGAAGAGAGCCGCTACCTGTATGAGGTTCTTCAGAAGCAACAGGTAAAACCGTTTGCACACATTGATCTTCACGAAACGACAGACACCGATAATTCGGTCTTCCGCCCGGCACTTGAAAAGCGCGACGGTATTACCATACCGTTCTCAGAAATACCGGACGGCTTTTACGTCGTCGGCGATACAGACAATCCTCAGCCGGACTTTCAAAAAGCGATCGTCGATGCCGTAAGGAAAGTCACACACATTGCACAAGCCGATAGCGCTGGAAATCTTATCGGCGACCCTATCACGCAAGAAGGTGTCATCAATTATCCGGTGAAGAAAATCTTTCTTTGCGCAGGCATGACGGCAGCGCCTTTCACAACGACGACCGAAGTTTACCCCGATAGCCCGAAGGCAACGCCCGCCATCTGTATCGATGCGCAAATCGCAGCGATCAAAGGCGGGCTGGATTACTTGCGAGCGCTTAAAGACAAGTAAGCGTTTTGGATTAAGAGTAACGTCACCGAAGTCAGGAGCTCGCGATTTAAAAACGCAAGGCCAGCAACTCCAGCGGCAAGCCCGATGAGATTCCAAACCACGGCGGGCTTCAGTGCGGCTTCATGACCGCGTCTAAACTTGTGAGCGAACCAGAGGCTTGCGACCAAGCAGAGACCTAAGAACAGAGAGACGAAGATAAAAAGCGGATGCGACGTCATTTGCAACATGATTGGCGATATCATCGGCTCAACCTCAGCGCTCAACTTCAAGTGGCGTTTCTGATTGGACAGCACTCAGACCGTATTTTGCCTCAAGCTCGCGCATCAGTGTTTCGCGCAGCTCGGC
>CAJYOV010000437.1 GCA_913776405.1 Pseudobdellovibrionaceae bacterium | reverse complement strand
CTGATGACAGCCATCAAAAAACCGACTTGAGCTGCGACGGCGTAATCGCGAGTGCGGCTCGCGGCTGAAGCGGACCCGTAAGACCCTTGCCCCACGCCGTATCGAAGTTCATTAGCTTCGTGCCGGTCTCGTAACCGCCGATATCTTTGTAATCACCAGCTGCCGTGTTTTTTGCAGGTTCGTTGTCGCCCTCTTGAGCGAAATCAACGGCGAGTGTCTGGAATTTTGCTTCTGGCTGAATCCACTCGACCGTTTCGATCGATGCAACTGCCTCGAGTGCACCACGTGTGCCGGCAACGACGAATGAGCGACCGTCCGAAGATTGAACCTCGAGACCCGGGATCGACTTCAATTTCGCGAGTGTTGCTTTTTGAAGTTTGTCATTCGTCGCTTGCGACTTTCCGCCGAGCGGGAAAAGGCGAACGTGAGCCACAACGCCGTTCTTCGAAGAGAACACGCTTGCTGGAGCGAACGCTGGGCTTACTTTCCATGATGGCTCGTAAGCCACGACCGTGCGAACCGATGGCGACGAGCGCAAGATCGTGTTCGCGATACGTGCTGACGAGCGAACGACCAAAGCGTCATCCGGAAGGTAGCGCACGATCGCGCCACCGAGAGTCGTGACATTCAACTGATCGGCGCGAGTGATCGCGCTGTTGAACTGCACAACGTAAGTGCCAACGACGTTCGAGTTAGTCGGAGCTGAAAGACGACCCGCAAGGTTTGCCGGATCGACCGTGCCTGTTTTCATGCGAAGAACTTCGCCGGCTTGAGCCGACGTTGCCACCGCGACAAGCGCCAAAGCTGTCAGTGCTGTGCGAGCATTCAATGCTGCTGCTTGAAGTTTCACCAAATTCCCCTCTCTTGGTGTTCAGGTGTTCCACCTGTTCCAAGCTGTGAAGCCTGGAGCATTTTCTCTAAGTGCATTGAGAAGAAAATCACGATTAAGGGGTCTAGAGGAGTGAAAAGCGCCATCTGACAGCGCCCGCGTCATACGCTGCTAGCGCGTGGCAGTTTAGCCAACCGATGCGAGCGCCGTCGCGCCATGAGATTTTACGAGCTCATCTCGAAGGAGTTTATTCTCGGGGCGAGACAAGGTCGGATCTTTTTCGAGGGCTTCGAACGCGGCGGCTCGAGCTTCTTGCAAGATTTTGACGTCGCGAACGAGGTTCGCAAGTTTGAAACCCGGTAGCCCCGATTGGCGCGCACCGAGAAATTCACCGGGCCCGCGAATCGCGAGATCAGCTTCGGCGATTTTGAAACCGTCGCTAGTTTTCTCCATGATCTGAGCGCGTTCACGCGACTCATCTGAAACAGCTTTACCAAGCATGAGAACGCAGTAGCTTTTGTGCTGACCCCGGCCAACGCGGCCTCTCAGCTGGTGAAGCTGCGAGAGACCGAAGCGCTCGGCGTGTTCGATCAACATGATGTTGGCGTTCGGTACGTCAACACCAACTTCAATGACCGTAGTTGAGACAAGAACGTCGAATTCTTTCGCGCGAAACTTCCTCATCACTTCATCTTTTTCGTCGGGCTTCATTTTACCGTGTAAGAGACCGACTTTAAATTCGGCATCAAACTCGGCTTGAAGTTCGTTGTAAGCAGAGACCGCATCTTTCAAGTCGATCTTTTCGCTCTCTTCGACGAGAGGGTAAACGACATACGCTTGCCGTCCGGCGCGAAGCTGATCGCGGATAAAACCAATGACGGCCTCTCGCTTACTTTCGTAAGTCACACGCGTGACGATGGGGCTTCGACCGGGCGGGAGCTCGTCGATCACCGAGACATCGAGATCACCATAAACAGTCATCGCAAGCGTGCGCGGAATCGGCGTTGCCGTCATCACGAGGAAGTGAGGCGAGACACCTTTCTTCTTTAACTGGCTTCTCTGATGAACACCGAATCGATGTTGCTCATCGATGATGACAAGACCGAGTTGTTTGAATTCGACCGCATCTTGAATCAGAGCGTGAGTGCCGACGATGAGATCGATCACGCCTGTCTTCAGCATTTCATACGTCTGATTCCGCTCGGCTGTTTTCATAGAGCCCGTGAGAAGACCAACCGTGATGCCGAGGGGCTCGAGATACTTCACGGCGTTTTGGTAATGTTGCTCGGCGAGGATTTCGGTCGGCACCATGATCGCAGATTGAAACTGGTTTTCTTTCGCGACGAGAGACGCCGCCAAGGCGACCAGAGTTTTACCGCTACCGACATCGCCTTGAACGAGTCGGTGCATCGGATGCGGCTTCGAGAGATCTTTTACGATCTCGCCCAGCGCTCGCGTTTGCGCACCCGTGAATTGAAACGGCAGTGACGCTCTGAGTTTCTGAACAAGATCAAGTTTCGCATCGAAGGCTGGAGCCGATTCGCGCTGAAGGCCCACTTTTTTTGAGGCTAGGTAGAGCTCGAGCCAGAAGAACTCTTCGAAGATGATGCGGCGGTGGTACGGAGAACTTTGCTCGACGAATTCGGCCCCCGCGTCTGGCGGCGGTACGTGAACGTTCTTTACGGCGTCGAAACGAC
>CAJYOV010000436.1 GCA_913776405.1 Pseudobdellovibrionaceae bacterium | reverse complement strand
AACAGATGAATCGAACCTAGAACCACGGCAAGACAGCCAAGATACTTCACCCAACGGCCGGGGTCTCGGTTGACCGAGAAGACCGATGCGTACGGGCCTTTTTCGTTTTCTTGGAAGCTCGATTGGTAGAATGTGAACCCGCCGTGTTTGAGCGGCTCATTCATCGAGATCGTAGTTTCGCCGAGTTCAGGCACGTCGACGATGCTCTCGTAGCTCGCTGCGCGCATCGTGCCTGGGTAGCGACCGACCTTGAAGTCTTTCAATTTCAAATTGAACGTTAAATCAAGACGACGATTTGCATACATGAGGATGTAGACCGCTTGATCGGTGAAAAGCTTGAGCATCGAGTTCGATGACACCCAATGTTTCTGGCCATTGAAGTCGACAAGAATTGAAGCCACTGTGAGCGGCGTGGGCGCATCGACTTCTTTGAACGTGATTTCTTCTTTCGCGTGCGGCATGAACTTCAGAACGCGAAGAACCAAACCCATCCAACCCGTTTCGACGGTGTCGCCGGGTTTCGCGGTTCCGCGCTTCACTTTGCCCGGCTCGCGAGCCGAGTGAATCGCGTACTCGATTGCGTCCCCTTTCGGCGAGAGAACAATCGTGTTTTTCGTTTTGTCGACCGCTTGACCTTCGATGTTGCCGAAAACGATCGAGGCTGGCCCGAGATCTTTCGTCACGAAGCGACCCGCGCCTGGCTGAAGCATCCACTCGGTCACACTGACGTTCGGGTTCTGAAGCTGGAACCGAATGGCTCCGCCGTTTTGGTCGTCCTTTGTTTCGATGATCTTTTGATCGCGAAACGAATACGGAAGGTACTTTACAACTTTGAGACTGCCCTGAGGCATCTTCACTTCGTACGGCTTCTCTTCCGTAGGACGATTCAAAAAGAAGTCGACTTCGCGGTCGTCGATCTTTGTATAGCGACTCGCATCCATCGATGAATAGAGAGTGAGATCGGTTTGACCGACGACGACTTGTTTTGAGCTTTCGCCGAGGTTGATCGTCATCGAACCGTCAATGCCGTAGTACTTTGTCATCCACGCGCCGAGAAGCACGAGCAGAAGACCGATGTGCGCAAGCACGAAGCCCGTGTGTTTCTCTTGCCACGGCCAACGATCGACCATCACGGCGATCAAGTTCACGGCAAACACGCCCATCAAGAAGAACATCAGCGGCGACGAGTAGACGAGTTTGTTGGCCGCTTCGGCGTCGTACTTAGCTTCGACGATCGTGCCCCACGCCGTCATCGCACCTAGCGCGATGATGACGACGAC
Organism: Pseudobdellovibrionaceae bacterium; assembly: GCA_913776405.1. Lineage (GTDB taxonomy): Bacteria > Bdellovibrionota > Bdellovibrionia > Bdellovibrionales > JAMPXM01 > CAJYOV01. The sequence goes on along the minus strand of CAJYOV010000436.1, from coordinate 883 downwards.
AGCGAGCTTGAGCGACGCTAAGAACTTGAGAACCGAGGCTTTTTTCATTGTCGGAAGAATAGACTTAAGCGCTTTCAACTAGCAACCTCTGAAACGGGATCGAGGCTGCAACGAATTGAAGCGGCTAGCGAGCGATTGCGAGAAGCGCGAGAATCAAGCCGGCTGCGTGAATCGCGGCGAACCACAAATACTTCTGCTGACCTTTTGCTGAACGCATGTGCAGGGGCGCTTTGTACGGAAACTTACGTGACAGTGTTTGCATGGGTGCGAACCTTACTCTGAGTCCCGCAAGGTTCGTCAATCCTGCACCCCGTTGACAGATCTGTTATCGGCCGCTCACGGATTTGGAAGCGCAGCGTAAACTCCTTCGAGCGCCTCACATATCTTGTTTTGCATCTGCATCAAAGTCGCCTCATTCAATCGCTTCGTCGCCTCATCCATGTACAGGGCTCTATTCAATTCTACTTGAATTGAGTGAATGCCCTCGATTGGCTTCCCGTAAGTTTCGGTGACGCGGCCACCTTTGTAGGGCCAATTCACGCGCGTTCTAAAGCCCGCTTTTTCATACGCGGCGACGACAAGTTCACGGAATTCTGGCGAGCAGCTGGTCCCATCACAGTCGCTGATCACGATGTCGGCACGACGCTCGCCCGGATCACGATGCTCTTTCGTCCCGACACTCGGCATGCTGTGCGCATCTATATGATAGAGAGTCTTCGCGCCGGCTGCTTTCAGCTTGGCCATTTCATCACGCACATTCGAGTGAAAGGGCTCAAAGTATTTCTTCACGAGCTCGTCATGAAGTTCGACCGCCATCGGTTTTGAAAGAAGGCGTTCACCTTTTGTAGTGATGGCCCAGTGAAGCCCTCGAGGGAATTTCCCC
>CAJYOV010000435.1 GCA_913776405.1 Pseudobdellovibrionaceae bacterium | reverse complement strand
ATCCTGAAGAGCCGTTGCCATCGTCGCACTTGGAAGAGCTCGTTGGTCGTATTCAACCCGCGGTCTACCAAGTCTCGAAAAAGACAGGTCTCGAACAGCCCGATCTTCCGAACCGCGCAGTTGAAGCAAACGTACAGCGCAGCGTTCGCCTGATCACGGAGCAAAGCTCGATCATTCGTAAGCTTGTCGAAGATCACGGCATGATCGTTCAGGGCTCGGTCCTAGATATTCACACTGGACAAGTTCGCTTTCTCTAAGCAGGAGCTCGAATGTACCGTCTTAGTCGCGAACAATTCGTCGACCCTCAGTTTTGGGGGCTCTGGGCTCTCATGGGCTTCCAAGCTGGCTTCGTCAACGGCTTCGGCTTTCTCGCCTGCGGCCGCGTCGTCTCACACGTCACCGGTTTCGGTACGCAGATCGGCGTAGCCCTCGGCGAGAATACGTTTCTGTTGGCTATCGAACTGCTTGGCTTCCCGTTGAGCTTCATTGCCGGCGCGTTCTTTAACTCGCTTCAAACAATGGCGCGCTTAGAGAGCGGTAAAACTCCGCGTTTCCGCGCGATGACTCTCGCGTTACCCATCGGTTTCACGGCGGTCTTAGTTGCGGGTGTCTCAGGCGGATTCGGCCCTTTCGATGCGCAAACATCGATGACCCACGAAGTGCTGCTTCTCTACGTGCTGTCGTTCTTCTGCGGTCTACAAAACGGTTTGTTCGCAACTCTGACTCACGGCCAGATTCGCACGACACACTTAACTGGCATCAGCACCGACATCGGGACCGATACGGCGCGCTTGCTGTTTGGGAAGTTGAAGTCACAAGAGCATGCGTTAACTCGCAACATGAACGTCTGCCGTATCTTGACGTTCCTCTCATTTGCGAGCGGCTCGATTGCGGCCGTCCTTATGACGAAGCACTTCGAATACGCCGCAATGATCATCCCCGTTTTAACGTCGCTCTTCGCTTACGTCGTCATCCAGCGCGTCCAACGCTTCTTGGATGCGAAGTTTCGTACGAGTCTTACGCCAGCAACGGCGCCGACGAGAACACAAACAGCGCCGACAACAAACGCGGCACCTGCACCTTAAGCTTCGAATCAAACCCGAGAGAACTAAAAGTATCAGTCGAACGAACGGTTAGAACTCTGGTGGTTATGGGCGCTTGGCAACAAGCGCCCTTTTTCTTGATCTTCGGCGTAAACGGCCAAGATGCGCTTGAGAATAGGCTCGAGCTTCAATGACTCGGCTCTCGCTGTCATGCCTTCAATCGGCACGATCAGGCCCGGGTGCGCGAGCTGATTGTAAAGTTCCGTCATACCGTCGTTCGGCATCTCTTGGCTCAAGAAATGATGGCTGATTACCATCTGCGAGGGAAGTTGCGAACGAAACGGTAGACCCACGACGTTCACGACGTCCATCGCGTGCGGAAAGTTGGGCGCAGAACGAAACGCACTCAAACGTGCATCGATTTGATTTACAACAGCACGATTGCGACCCGCGAGCGCGAGTTCAAGTTGCATGAACAACTTCGAGAAGAGCGATCGTTTCCAATATCCAGTGACACCTGAGCCCGAGTAGGCCCCAGCCACGTTGATCCAAAGTTGGATTGCATCCAGCTCACCCGCTTGCTCACGTCCCGGCGCCGCTTGATTCGCTCGAACGCCAAGACGACGCGTTAGCAAGGAGCGGAACTCGGCTGCACCTTGCCCGATCGTGATCAAGATACGACGCGGATGCGGATGCGAAAGCAGATAAGACGAAATGATGGCGGCGTTTTGCCAGATGTCGTTTTCAGGCTTCGTTTGAATAAAGTCCGTCTTGAAACCGAGCGATCGCGCCCAGCTTGCCCACTCATGAACGTGATCGCCCCACTTGCGCCCTGTCAGGGGCAGCTGACTTGCGACGATTGTGACCTCGAAGTTTGCAGCACTCTCGCGCAAATCCGACGACTGGAGCTTACGCGCATCACATGCTCGTACGCGACGCAAGAAAGGCGCGTACGATGGCAGCTTTTCAACAATCGTCGTGAACGCAGTTTGCGCGACTTCAACGCCAAAATTCTCGGTGATGTCTTTTAATTCCCGCGGAAGAGGCAGGCGATCTTTGAATGCGTCGGCCAGGGGTGCGGCTCGAACACGAAGGCCCATCTCAGTCAGATCGGCGTCGTTCTTAATCTGAAAATCCGATAAGCGATCGGCCATGGCCCATGCCCCCTTTCGAAAGCATAGGCCGAGGCTCAAGAGAGAATCAAGGTTCGTCAGCGATTAATCGTCGCTCTCGCTCTCGCCAGCTTTTTTCTTGTTGGCAGAGGACTTGCGCTCGCGAAGCTCGTTTTTGCAAATGTCGACCTTGTCTTGATATTCGTCTTCGCGCTTTTGGAGGACGACTTTGTAATTGCGGAACCGCTCAATTCGATCTTTCAGAAACTCTTCCGAGACGCCCACGAGTTTCGACTTCTCATCGAGACCGACTTTAAACTCGTCTTCTTTGTCGCTTACGCGATCCATTGGCTCAGTCCAAGAAAGTTTGCCGGACCCGCCGTTTTCCTTCGCGGCCAATTGCGTCCGACATGCTTTCAGATTGCCGTAGAGCCCTTGCGAACCGAACTTACGATTTCCGTAGACATGGTCTTCGAGTTCGTAAACTTCGTTTTGTAAGCGACGAAGCTCTTCGTTCATCATCACTTTCTTTTGAACG
>CAJYOV010000434.1 GCA_913776405.1 Pseudobdellovibrionaceae bacterium | reverse complement strand
CGTCAGCCATCAAAGCTTCAATCTCTTCAGCTTCTGAAACGATTGCGTCTTCTGACGCTACTTCCGCCGCTTCTTGCTCGCGTGCTTCAATCGTTTCTTGCGCATGATCTTGAAGACGAGCTTCGTTTCAGCCGTCAAAGCTGCAAGTTGAGCCGCCAAGGCGTTTGTCGCTTCGACAGCGTCCGCATCAGCATCAGCATCAGCCCCGCCCTCGGCTTCTGCGCCTTCAATCGCTAGCTCAGCAGCCATCTCGTTGGATTCATCGGCTGCTGCGAACGCAAGGTCTGCGGCTTCAGCGTTCCACTCGACGGAATCGACCGCAGACGTTTCTGCGGCGTCGGCGTCCATCGCCTGATCGGCGTCGGCCAGAGTCGCATGGTCGGCGTCATCGAGAAGACCATCGAGGGCGTTTTTCGCATTTGCGACAAAGCCTTTGACTGAATCAGAAGCTGACGTTTCGGCCTGAGCTTCGTCGTTCGACTTTTTCTTCTTACGCTTTTTTGATTCTTTTTCGATGTCAGCCATTAAACTTGTGCCTCGCCCTCAGGTTCTGATCCGAAGTCGTCGTTGGAAATTCTTTTGTCGTCAGAGTTGTCGGTAAACATGCGCTCGGCGACTTCTTCTGAAAGTGCGCCTGATTCAGCCTCATGCTTTTGAATCTCAGCTTCCGCTGCCAAGATTTCGTCATCCGTCGCGGCGTCTTCTTCAAAGAGTTCGCTGTCCGTTTCAACAAATTGTTCTTCGCCAATGGGAGCTGCGTCGACAAGAGCCAACTGCCCGGCCTCAAGCTCAGTCGGGCCAGCTTCCATCATCGTTTGCTGCATATCGATTTTCTCGTCGATCGCGTCGTTGATGATGTTTTTCGCAACCGATTCGAAGTCGCCAGAATCGAATTCTTGAACGCGCTCGAGAACGTTACGTTCAACGGCCTTTTTAGGTTCGATATGGATGTCGCCGTATGTCTCTGCCTGGAAGACAGAGACGAAACCCATCCGGCCCAGCTCAAGCATCGAAAGGAATGTGATCAGAAGCTGAGTGCGTTGCTCGACACCTGTCGCTGTTACGAGTTCGCGAAGAGTCGTGCGAACGCCCACGATCAAACGATCTTTAAGTTCGAGAACGCGGTTTGCGATCGATTGAACTTTTGGCCGAACTTTGTGAACCGCGCGCTGCGCTTTGCGGATGACGCGGCGATAAGACGCGATTAACGAGAAAAGACCGTCGTCGTCGATGACGACCTTGTTCGCGGCATCTTCGTCTTGAAAATCTTCGCGCACACCGCGCGTGAAGACGTCGCGATTTAAGAGTGGCCGGTCGTAGAGCTTCTTCGCGACCTCTTGATACTTTTGGTAATCCAAAAGTTTTTGAACGAGTTCTTTGCGCGGGTCTTCGGTGATGACCTCTTCGCCCTTCTCGTCGTACTGAGGCAAAAGCATACGGGATTTGATGTGAATCAGAGTTGCCGCCATCGCGACAAACTCACCCGCAACTTCGAGGTCTAGCTCTTTCATCTGGCGGATGTAGTCGAGGTATTGGCGAGTGATGTCGCCAATATTGATATCCATGATGTCCATCTCTTCCTTGCGGATGAGATAGAGGAGCAGGCCCATCGGGCCCTCGAACTGCTGAAGATGAACTAAGTATGACAAAGCTGAATACCCTCGTTAGTTCGGACCAGATTTAAAACCTGTCCAAGATCGCACGTGATCAAGTGTCTCACGGGCCTTTAGTCGAGCTTTCTGACACCCATCGGCGATGATTGAATCAAGCGTGTCAGGGCTCTGCAACAATTCTTTTTTCTTTTCTCGAGGTTTCGCCATTAACCCATTGATATTCTCGCCCAATTTCTTTTTGCAGTCGCCGCATCCGATGCCCGCAGTTCTGCATCCGTTTTCAACCCACGGAAGGTCTGACGCAGGCGAGAATAATTTGTGGAACGCGTAAACAGGGCACTTTGTCGGCTCGCCTGGATCGGTTCGCTTCACACGTGCTGGATCCGTAGGCGTTGCGCGAAGCGTCTTCGTTAGCTCGTCTTCTTCTTGAAGAAGGAAGAAGGTGTTGCCATACGACTTCGACATCTTGCGTCCATCAGTGCCGAGCAGCGTCGGAGTTTCGGTGAATACGGGTTTCGGTTCGGGTAGTTTTCCGCCGTAGAGGTGGTTGAAGCGGCGAACGACTTCTCGCGAGAGCTCCAAGTGCGCGATTTGGTCGTGACCGATTGGCACGTGCGACGCTTCGTAAACTGCAATGTCTGCGGCCTGAAGGATCGGGTACGTGAACCGACCGATATTGTGTGTGTCGTTTGCTTTGGCGTCAGCTTCCGCGTCTTTCCAAGTTGGAACGCGCTCAGCCCACCCCATCGGCGTGATCATCATAAACAAAGAGAACAGTTCGAGATGCTCCGGCACTTGCGACTGAATGAAGAGCACGTTCTTCACGGGATCGAGACCGAAGGCAAGAACCTCGGCATACATGTCGCGCGCATCAGCCGTGACGTCCTTCGCCGATTTGTACGAAGTCGTCATCGCGTGCCAGTCCATGCAGCCGTAGTAGCCGACATAATCGTTCTGCAGCTCGATCCAATTTTTGAGCGCGCCGAAGTAGTTGCCGATGTGCAGACGACCGGTCGTGCGCATCCCGCTCATAATGATCGAGCCTTTCGGAGGCTTCTCAGATTTCGCGATTTTAACTTGTTGTTCGCTCGACGAGAGCGCTTCGCTCACGTCGCTGGAAATTTCTGCGTTCTTTGAATCTGTCATTTAAAACGTCGCAAGGTTAAGAGCGATGATATCGAAGTAGCTGGAGAGAATGCGCGCGGGCTCGCCGATGATGGCCGCAGCGCCGCTGAAGAACACGAGCATCAAGAGCATGCTCGTGTACATCTGATTGTTCTCAAGCCACTGGTTGACGTTCTCAGGCAGAAAGCGCGCAAGCACCTTACCGCCATCGAGCGGATGCACCGGGATCAGGTTGAAGATCGCAAGGTACGTATTCACGAGAATGAAGATACGAATGGCTTCGGTGATCTGCAGCGCACCCTCTTGACGTTGCGCCACGGCCATCATGTTAAAGCGATAAAAGAGCGCAAGCGCCAACATCGCGACCACAGCGAGCAAAAGATTCGACATCGGGCCAGCGGCCGCGATCCAGAACATGTCTTTACGCGGGTTCTTTAGATTGCGCTCATCAACAGGCACCGGTTTCGCCCAACCGAAGAGGGGGAGCGCCGTTAAAAAACCCATAATCGGGAAGAAGATGGTGCCGATCGGATCCGCGTGGGCAGCCGGATTGAGCGTTAGACGCCCCATCGTTTCGGCCGTGCGGTCGCCTTTCCACTTCGCGACAAGTCCGTGTGCGAATTCATGGAAACAAAGCGCGAACAGAAACGGCACGAAAAACTTCATTAAATTGAAGGCCGTCTCAACGAGATTGGCGTTTTGCATGGTGATCATCCTTGTTCTGTTGCAAAAAACTCTACGAATGAACCGGGCTTATGTCCAGCCGCGAGTCCTTAGGTTCGGCAGCTGCCTTAACTTCACGCAGCGTTCGCGACGCGAGAACGACTAAGATTTGAACACTGCCTAGCGTTTTACGGCTCCCGCAGCTTGGGTGGCGCCTCAAAATCTATTTGGTTGTTTTGAGGGCCCTGATTTCAGGCTCTGAACTTGCTCCCACCGACTCGGGCGCAATCCAGCGTCACTGACTCTTAGGTTGGCAGGTATGCGGAAACTATCGAAAGCAGCGGTTCACGCAGTCTTAACGGCAGTCCTCTTCTCTACCCACTTGGTTCAAGCGAACCCGCGCCTGTGTCTCGATGCCTTCGATGGAAAGGCGCTCGAAACGCAGGCTCACGGCTCTGTTTCAACGCTCGCGAAAGCACCGCGCGCAGGCGAACGCCTTAAAGTCGACGTTTCGGCCGCACTTGCGATCGCGACAACACCTGAAACGCGCGCCATGGTAACGGCTCTTCTCTCGTTTGCCGAAAAACATAATCTCGATGAACGCCTCGTTGAAGTGGGTCCGCCTCAGCGCCGGTTGAAGCGACTCGTTGTCGGTCTCGATGTTCGCAAGTCCGATGTCGTGACGGACTACATGAAGGAGTTCAATCTCCACACCGACGTCTCGTCTGCTCCTGTCCGCACCCTCTCGATCGAATTTCAAAAAGAAGTTCAAGGTAAATACGTTCTCGGTTCACTTCGCACAGGCGCTGAACGTGGAACGAATGAAGGCATCTGGCGCTACGGCCGAAACAAAATCGATCACAACAACGATTGGTTCATCAAGTGGCAAGGTG
>CAJYOV010000433.1 GCA_913776405.1 Pseudobdellovibrionaceae bacterium | reverse complement strand
CGGCGTTTTGGATCGTCCGAGCGCCATGTTCAATGCGCCAGGTGCTGCCTACGAGCCGACTCTCACGAATGTCGTGGGAGGTGAGCCTCAGCCTGCGAAGCCGAAGACGAAGTCGTCGGTCAAATGGATCGATCCAAATACGATTCCAACGCCAAAGCCAAAAGCGAAACCGGTCGAAAAGGCATCCGGCTCTAGGATGCCACTGATTCTGATTGTGGGTGCTTTTGGTTTAATCGGTTACGTGGCGCTGGCTCCAACTTCTAAGACGACGATCGCAACAAAAAAAATGTCGGACACCGATCTCAATGAGCGTATCGAGTACCACCGAAAAACGACCGGTTGGCGTTTGAACAATGAGCGAATCGAAGCGCAGATTGAAAACCACTTTCAGGCGCCCAGCCTTCCCGCAGGTGCGCAGAAAGTGAAGCCTGCAGACATGATGGCAGGGCTACCGCTCCAAGGTGAAGCTACGGGCATGGAAGGCTTGCGCGATAAGAAGTCGTTACCGGTCAATCCAACCTACGCTGATGCGAAGATCATGTACGGCCTTCAAGAAGAGCAAGACCGCATAGAAACGGAAGCGCGTGCACAGAAACTCTATTTGCAAGAGTTTGTCGATAACGCCGCGGCCGATGGCTACGATGTCACCGTCGATAAAGACGGCAACATCACGAAAGTCAAAAAGCTAAAACAAAAAGAAAATCCCTACGGCGATTGATTATTCTGCTTCGCTCGCGAAGTCGACCCACGACTCACTCCTGAGACTCGTGTACCCATGACAAGTTAAAATCAAATGATCGACGACTGGAATCTCCATAACTCGTGACGCGTGAAGAAGCTGATGCGTGAAGCGTAGGTCTTCGTAGGACGGGCCGAGTTCTCCGCTTGGGTGATTGTGCGCGATCAAAATCGATGACGCGTTTGTAAGGCAAGCGAACCGAAAAATGTCTCGGGGGTGGACCAAGCAGGAGTCGACCGTTCCACGGAAGATCATCTTCGAGCCAAGAACCGATTTCTGCGGCCCGAGTGCGACAGCCCAAACTTCTTCAGTTTCGGCTTGTGCGAGGTGTTTCAAATGTTGAAACGCGCGCTCTGCGGTATCGAGTTCAGGTTTGCTACGTTCAGGCGCCACGGAAAGTGTGTTCGCTTTGTTCGTCTCAGGGCGTTGTCGGGCTGCCAAATTCGTTTCGCATTTCATAGATTTTATTGGTTTCATCGAGCGAGAGTTCCCTTCGCGTTGCGGTATCGCAAAAATGAAACGATGCAAGATTCAGGTCCAGTTCCAAAATGGCTATAGCTCCGAACGGACCACTAACAGAGAGTCAGATGCGGCGGCTGTATCCGTGAATCGGTTTAGCCGATCGATCCAAGTTCGGTGCCATGCAACGTGCGCAAGGCTTGTTGCGAGCTCCGAGACCGAGAGTTAGAATATTGAGACGATCTCAATTGAGCACTCTTTAAGGAGAGTTGAATATGAAGAAGTTTGGCTTTGGCCGTCTGGCATCGATGATGACTTTTGCGGTGACGGCGGTCGCAACTGTCGCGGCTCTCTCAGGCTGTGGTCCGAAAGCGTTCACGAAAGGTGAGTACGACGACGTCGAGCGCGAAAACAACATGAATGATCTTTGGTCAGAGACAGACATGCAGAAAGTCGTTGCTGATCTCGTGAAAGGCCTTACGTCACACAACTCGATCGCGAATGCACGCAAGCCGCCGATCGTGATGGTGACGAAGCTTCAGAATAAAACAAACGAACACATCGACACGCAGAACATCATGGACATGGTTCGCGTAGAGCTCTCGCGCGGCGGTAAGGTTGCTTTCGTTGATAAAGAAGCTCGCGAAGACGTCGCTGAAGAATACAACTATCAAAATAGCGGTATGGTTTCAGACACGACAAAAAAAGGCCCTGGCGGTCAGATTGGCGCCGACTACATCATCAACGGTCGAATCGATTCGAACGTCCAAGAAGTCGGTAAGAACAAGAGTGTGTATTACAAAGTCACTCTGAACTTAACCAACCTCCGCACAAACATCGTTGAGTGGACGGACTACAAGCAGATCCGCAAAACCTACAAGAAAAGATCGGTCGGTCTTTGAGAGACAACTCAACGCTTAAAAGTAAAAAGCGTTGCCTAAGAGCCGCCGCGCGATCGGTGGCTCTTTCTATTTGCTCCCTGCTCCTTGTCTCAACACTCGTTGGCTGCGCCACTTATCAAACGAAAGTCGATGCCGCTCGAAACGCATTGGCTGCCGACAACCCCGCAAAAGCCGCCGAACTCTTGAAACCTCTCGCGGAAGATGAAAGCCGCGATCAGCTTGTCTATCTGCTTGATTACGCGACAGCACTTCAGCTCGCAAAACAGTACAAAGAAAGTGCTCAGGTCTATCAGCGCGCCAACCAACTGGCCGAGGTTGAAGACTATCACTCGATCTCAAAAGTCGCGTCATCTCTCGCCCTGTCCGAAGAAATGGTTCAGTACAAAGGCGATCCTTGGGAAGTCGTGATGATCAACGCGATGAACGCCGTGAACTATTTGGAGCTCGGTAATCTTGACGAAGCTCTTGTCGAGGTGAAGCAGCTGAACCTCAAGCTTTACAAATACAAAACGGAAGCAAAGAAGAACTACAACCAGAACCCGTTCGCGTTCTATCTCGGCGCAACCATCTGGGAAGCTCAACGCGCGTATGACGATGCGTACATCGCCTACAAAAATGCCTACGAAGTCGCGCCGGCCTACGCACCTCTCAAAGAAGACCTCATTCGCTCAGCACGCTTAGCACAGCGCCCGGAAGAGGCGGCAAGGTGGCAGGCTCAGTTTCCCGACGTAAAAGTCGCACCGGTTCCAAAAACGAACGGCGAAGTCATTCTTGTGTATGAACAAGGCTGGGGGCCAA
>CAJYOV010000432.1 GCA_913776405.1 Pseudobdellovibrionaceae bacterium | reverse complement strand
GTTGAGGTCTTACCCGACGGCACATCTAAGCCTTACCCGAATCAAGAATGGAATGCGTGGAAAGGCGCAGGTCTTCCGAAGAAGAATCAGTTCAACACCGTTCAATCGGTTGTCGCACACGGCGATTCTCTTTTTGTTCTCGATCCAAGTTCGCCGTTTCTGAAAGGCGTCGTCGGCAAAGCGAAGCTTTACGAATTCGATCTCGCGACCGATAAACTGAAGAAGACTTACGAATTCACAGATGTCATTGCGCCAAAGGCGTCTTACTTGAACGACTTGCGTGTCGATGACAAAGCCAATGCCATTTACATCACGGATTCAGGCTTGGGCGCGATCGTCGTGCTCGATCGTAAAACAGGCAAGTCGCGTCGCCTTCTCGCTCGTCATGACTCGACGAAGTCGGAAAAGGTGCAACTCACAGTCGAAGGTAAACCGTTCATGATCGGTGGCGCGCCACCGCAAATTCATTCAGACGGCATTGCTCTCTCGAAAGACAATCAATGGCTCTACTATCACGCGCTCACTGGAAAGACGCTTTACCGAGTGCCGACAGCCGCGCTCAACAACAAGTCGATGAAAGAATCGGCGCTTGAGAAGACCGTTGAGAAAGTCGCGACAACGCCCTCGCCAGACGGCATGATCTTCGACGACAACGGCAATCTCTACTTCGCAGATCTTGAGTCGAACTCGATTTATTATTTGACGCCGTCGGGTCAACAGAAGCGTTTAGTGCAGGATCCACGTATCAAGTGGGCCGACACATTTACGATCGGTAAGAGCCCCGATCTGATCTTCACGACATCAAGACTTCATGAGGCTTCGGTCGGATTCCCTGCGACAGGTCTGGTCTTTTCTATTTACCGAGTGCCGCTCGCGGCTCAAGAAGCCTTCCGTTAAAGGCGAGTCGCGCCGCAATCGCGCGACTTTTTGACCAGCTCATTCGACAGCGAAGCCGGCAAACTTGCTAAGATCTTCGCTGTCGAACCAGCGACCATCTCATGCACGACGATTCGACCCGCTCGTGTCACTGTGAAACCGGAAACGACTCCTACAACCCGCCCAGACTTATCAAGTACGGGGCCGCCGCTCTGTCCGGCTGAGTGATGTGCGCTCGAATAAAGAACGCCATCTTTTGAGTCGTAGAGATCAAGAATCTCTTTTCGTTCGCGCGTCGTTTTTCGCGTGCGGTAGTAGTGTGATTCGCTCGCGTCGCCGTAAAGCGTGCCGATGTTGGAGCCTAGAACCGGGCGCTCGCCTGCTTTTTTAGGAAGCGGATAACCAACGACTTTTAATGTGTCGCCAGCCGAGACTGGGTCTGCCGAAAGAGCCAGGCAACTGAGCGGCTCAGCAGCTTCAACTTTCAAAATCGCGTAGTCGCCGAAGCGTGTTTCAACTTTCTTCGTGCCCGTCATCGCTAAGCCTTTTGCGACGATCTTGATCCAGCTCGTTTTCAGGCCGGGCAGTGCGTAACCCGAACACGGAAGTTCTGAATCTGCAGTGCCATGATCAGTTGCCTCTTTCAGGCATCGTTTCAAACAGTGTGCGGCCGTCATGAGATAACCATCAGACGAGACAGGGAAGGCCGTGCAGTAGCTCCCACTTTTAAGATCGACGAGAAGAAGGGGCGAAAGAGAGTTGCTCGCTTCGTGAGAGACGAGCGAGTGCGACGGGACGATCGCACCGAGTAGAAAAGAGAGGAATGTCAAAAGTCTCGCCACCATAACGGGCGGAATTTATCACGGGTCTCAGAACCTTCCGGCTGCAAGTAGCAACCGTCGAAAATTACTCAAAAACACCCTGAAATTTCGTCGGTTACTAGCTAGTGGCAACGATGGCATTTCGGCAGCTTAGAGGTGAGATTCGCGAGGTGAATGAAGTTTCTACAAATAAAGAAGCGGCCCTCTTTCGAGGAGCCGCTTCCGAGACTCGCGAACTTATTTTAGTTCCGGTCTTGAGGTCAGCACATCAGCCAGTGGGCTGGAATGCGCTGCTCTGACAGTCACATGTCGCGATCTGCTTTTGGCGATTTTTGCGACTGTTGTGGCTCGACTGGGTGTGCAGGGTTTTTGTGCGAAGTTTCGATTTTATCGCCTGCATCGTGAATGCGCTTACCGAGTTTTTCTGCGCCCATGTCTGATACTTTGTTGCCGACTTGTTCTACGGCTTCACCCAATTTGTCTTTCAGGCCTGATTTCTTTTGATCGAACTTTTCCATGTTGAAACTCCTTTTTAGCGGTAATCGCTAATTGAAGCCATTCGATCACTCGGCGTTTCGAGAATCCTGACGAGGAGATCAAAGTCCGATGTCGATCTCGATATATGCGAGGCAGAGTGGTAATCTTTGTGAATGAATACGTTGAAACTAGAACCATGCGTTGCCCCGTGGTGGGCTAAATCGGGACATGCGCAGACGCTGTGGGGTCACTTTCTTCCGTCGCCGTCTTTAAAAGAAAAGCGCGAGCGTTTAGAAGTTGTTCTTCAAGACGGCGATCGCCTGATTGGAACATTCATTCCTGGTACAAGTCGCACAACTGTTTCGGTTTTTCATGGGCTAACTGGAAGCATCGACTCTGGATACATGCAGAGGACAGCGCTGCTCGCGCGGTCTCTCGGTCACTCGGTTCTTCTCATGAATCATCGAGGCTGCGGCGAGGGTCGAGGCTTCGCAAAGATGCCTTATCACTCGGGTCGCGCCGAAGATGTCTCAGCTACAATCGAATTGGCGCGCGGACTTCGCCCGCACGATCGTCATATCGCCGTTGGATTCTCTCTTGGGGCGAACGCTCTTTTACTTCTCCTCACAGGTAAGCGAGGCACACATCTGCCGGATGCAGCACTCGCCGTGAATGCGCCGATTCATTTGGAGCAAGCCGCGCTGACCTTAAAGAAGGGGCTCAACCGCGTTTACGATCTTCAATTTGTCATGGGCTGTCGGCGCGATCTTCCGTTTCGACACCGAGAGGAGAAACGATTCGAGAAAGTCGACTTTTCGCCCTTCGGCACCCTCCATGATTTCGATAACTGGTACACGGCGCCGGAATCCGGTTTCAAAAATCGCGAAGATTATTATCTTCAGTGTTCGACGTACCTTGATCTGCAAAAGATCAAAACACCGACCGTGATTCTTACTGCGGCCGATGATCCTTTTGTTGGTGTCGAGGCTTATCGTCGCGCTGACCTATCTTCAGCTTTGCAACTTCACATTGAACAGGTGGGTGGCCACATGGGCTACGTAACGCGAAAACCGACGCCGCTTGGAACCAACCGCTGGTTGGATTACGCAGTTTACGAATCGTTGAAGACGCTCGATTAAATACCGCCCTCGGTCTTTCCAAGCAGCCTGTGCATTTTGATAAATTGCGTTAAACAGTTTTGGCGAGAACATCATTTTCTTTCCGCAGAAGGGCCAAGCTAACGAAGCCGCGAAGGCTTCAAATGATCTCACGACAGTCGCGCTCAATTGCGACGTCACAGGAGATCGTCAGTGAATAGCCAAATGAAAGACATTCTAAACCGTTACCAAACGTTCGGTGCTTTAGAAATCGAAAGCCTGACGCCGGAAGAGGCGCGACAAATGCCCGAGCTTCGCGACGCTGTACAACCATCACGTGCGAAGATTGGCAACATCGAACACCGCGTGATCGGTGAAGGCGTTACTCTTCGCGTTTATTCTCCGAGAGGTCAGGGGCCCTTTCCTGCGCTCGTCTATTTCCATGGCGGCGGATGGGTGCTCGGCAACTTGAATACCTACGATTCAACGTGCCGCGAGATCTGCGAGCAAGCAGAGTGTGTTGTCGTGTCCGTGGGCTATCGCCAAGCGCCAGAACATCCGTATCCAGCAGCTCGAAATGACGCGTTTGAGGCGTATCGTTGGGTGCTTGATCGAGCGCGTTCTATCAACGTTGACCCAGATCGAATTGCAGTCGGCGGCGAAAGTGCCGGCGGAAATTTAGCAGCGGTTGTCTGCTTGATGGCGCGAGATACTGGCGTGCGAGCACCCATGCATCAGCTTCTTGTTTATCCGGTGACTCAGTACGGTTTTGAAACTTTGTCCTACCGTGAGCATGCGGCCGCAAAGCCTCTCAATCGCGCCATGATGCAGTGGTTCTGGGGGCACTATCTGCCAGCGGGAGTGGCGAGCGATGATCCTTATCATTCGCCTTTGAAAGCGACGAATTTGCGAGGGCTTCCTCCAGCGACGATCATCGGAGCCGAAATTGATCCGCTTCACACCGAGGGTCTTCTTTATGCGGAATCGCTGAGAGACTCAGGCGGCTCGGTCTACTACAAGAGCTACGAAGGCGTAACACACGAGTTCTTCGGTATGACACAAGATCTAAGACAAGCGGCTAACGCGATGGCAGATGCGTGTGACCAGCTTCGAATGGCATTCGAGGCGCGTCTTTACGCACGAGAGCTCGTTCATCCAACGGAGTTTACATACGGGAGCGGCATGACGCCGGATCGTTCTCCTGGATTTTAACCCTTCATCGGTGCAAGCTTTGAAGAGATGAAACTCTTCAAACACCTTTACGCACGTGTCCTGATCGCGACGCTCATCGGCGCCGCGATCGGCACCCTCTTTCCGTCGTTCGGCATCCAGCTGAAATTCTTAGGCGATATTTTCATCGGCTTGATCAAGATGATTATTGGCCCGGTGATTTTCTGTACCGTAGCGCTCGGTATCGCGGGCGTAGGTGACATGAAAAAAGTCGGTCGGGTTGGCGGAAAAGCGATCCTCTACTTCGAGGTGGTCTCAACGTTTGCTCTCGCTCTAGGTCTCTTGATCGTGAACGTACTGAAGCCTGGTGCCGGATTCAATGCTAACCCAGCCACCCTGGATGCAGCTGCGGTGGCGCAGTACTCGGATAAGGCCCATCACACGTCTCTGATCGAGATTGTTCAGCACCTCGTGCCGAAAACGTTCATGGATGCGTTTTCAGGCTCAGGTGATCTACTGCAAGTTCTTGTCGTTGCGATCCTCTTTGGATATGCGATGAGCCATATCGGTGAAAAAGCGAAGCCAGCTTATGTCGTCGTCGAGAGCATTTCGCATGTCTTTTTCAAGATCGTAAATGTGTTGATGCAGTTTGCGCCTTTGGGAGCAATGGGTGCCATGGCCTTCACCGTCGGTGCCTTCGGGATTCAGGCTTTTAAACCGCTATTCGCGTTGATGGGTTCCTTCTATTTAACGTGCTTGCTCTTCATTTTCGGCGTTCTCGGAATCATCGCGAAATTCATCGGCTTCAGCATCTTCAAGTTCGTGCGATTCATTCGCGAAGAGCTTTTGACGGTGCTCGGAACTTCGTCGTCTGAATCTGCGCTCGTACCGTTGATGGAAAAGCTTGAGCGCCTTGGCTGCTCGAAATCCACAGTTGGGCTTGTCGTGCCTGCTGGTTACTCGTTTAACTTAGACGGGACCAATATCTATCTCACGATGGCCGCGCTCTTCGTTGCACAAGCGCTGAATATCGATCTCTCGATCGGCAAGCAAATCACGCTTCTACTCGTTGCGATGTTGACGTCGAAGGGTGCTTCGGGCGTGACGGGTGCTGGGTTCATCACTTTGGCAGCGACCCTCGCTGTCGTGCCGGAAGTTCCGGTCGCAGGTCTTGCGCTCATTCTCGGGATTGATCGTTTCATGTCGGAGGCTCGGGCACTCACGAACATTATCGGTAATGGCGTAGCCACGATCGTCGTCTCTCGTTGGGAAGGGGAGCTCGATGTCGCGAAACTACGCTTGAATCTTGAGCATCCTATTTCGATCGAACAGTTGGAGGCCTAGGTGACGGTCTTAGATTCGATTCCAGTCTTCGTGAAAGTTGCGCAGTTAGGAAGTTTCTCGCAAGCGGCTCGCGTTCTCGGAATGCCGAACACCACCGTTAGCGCGAAAGTCGCTCAACTCGAAAAAAGTCTCGGTACAACGCTGATGCAGCGGACCACTCGCAAGCTTCACCTCACGGAAGCGGGTCAAGCGTATCTGGCTCGATGTGTGAAAGCGCTTGCCGAATTAGAGGCCGCAGAGACAGAGCTTTCGTCCAACACTGGCGAAGTGCGCGGTGTCTTGAGAATCACAGCGTCAGTCGACGTCGGTCACAGCTTGTTGCCAAGACTTGTCGATCGCTATCTCGACCAGAACCCGAGTGTTGAGGTCGATTTGCTTGTCACGAACCGCGTTGTCGATCTCGTTGGCGAAGGTGTTGACGTTGCCATTCGCGCTGGACGTCTCAAAGACTCTTCACTCATTGCCAAAAAGTTTTTCGACTCGCAATTTGGTCTCTTCGCCTCAAAGAAATATTTGAAGCGATACGGATCCCCCTCCATTAAAACGCTTGAAGCCGACTTCCCATTCGTACGATTCGCGCCGTTCAAAGGCGAAGGCTTTGAACTTACGAATGGCTCGCAGTCGATCACAATTCAGCCTCGAGGCACTGTCCAAACTGATGATCTCGGCACGGTGAAGATCATGGCGTCGCTCGGTTATGGACTAGCGCTTCTTCCAAACTTCGTGGCCGATCCGGAAGTTGAAAGCGGCGAGCTCGTTCAAGTTTTGCCTGAGTGGTCGATGAAGACCGGGTTTTTCTCGCTCGTCTATCCA
>CAJYOV010000431.1 GCA_913776405.1 Pseudobdellovibrionaceae bacterium | reverse complement strand
CACGACGCTCTTCCGATCTCCCGCAGCTCACGGTGCTAATCGCACGGGTCGCATGTTCACCGGCGACCGCAGCGGTCTTTGGTTATACCGCGCCCTTCATAAAGCCGGCTTTGCAAACCGACCGACTTCAGAATCTGCAGAAGACGGGCTCAAACTCATCAACTGTGCGATCACGGCAACCGCTCACTGCGCACACCCGATAACAAACCTCTGCCTGATGAAATCGCGAATTGTCGCGAGTACCTCGTCCGGACGCTCGCGCTTCACCGGCCAAAAGTGATGTTGGCGCTCGGAAGTATCGGATGGAACGCATTGTTTGATGAATTGAAGCGCCAAGGTGCGTGGACCGGCGCGCGCCCCGCGTTTTCTCACGGGTGCGAAATTAAATTAGAAGATGGCCGAATCTGCTTGGGCAGTTATCACCCAAGCCAACAAAATACATTTACGGGTCGTCTCACCGAGCCAATGTTCGACTCGGTGTTCGCACGTGCGAAAAAGCTCCTGGCTACTTCGTCGCGATCGACTTGATCTTCTCTTTTACTTTACCAACCATCGACGCCGGTAAGGCCGCATATTGAAGCGATGGTGCCTGCTTCTGACCGTCGGCCATCGCCCAGTCGAGAAACTTTACGAGCTCAAGCCCTTTCGCGCCCGGCATCTGCTTATAAACAAGCAAATACGTGAACGACGAAATCGGATACGAACCTTTTCCTTCGGCGTCGGTGATCGATACACGGAAGTCAGCCGGCATCGCCCTGAGCGACGCATTCGCCGCTTCTGAAACGCTCGCAAGGGTCGGTGCCACGAACTGGCCCGCTCTATTTTTGAGTTCTGCGACAGGCAGCTTGATCGAAGACGCGAAAGTCAGTTCAACGTAACCAATTGCACCCGGAGTGTTTTTAATTTGGCCACTGACGCCTTCGTTGCCCTTACCGCCCAGACCCATCGGCCATTTAACCGTTTTGCCTTTGCCGATTTCTTTGGCCCAAGTCGGGCTCACCTTTGCCAGGTATTCCGTAAAGACCGATGTCGTGCCCGAAGAGTCCGAACGATAGATCGGGACGATCGACGTCGCTGGGAATGTCACGCCAGGATTGAGGGCCGCAATCTTTGGATCATTCCACTTCATGATTTTGCCGGCAAAGATTTCTGCGAGCATCGGGCCGTCAAGTTTGATGGCCGTTTTCACCTGCGGCAAATTGTAAGTCACGACAACAGCGCCAAGCACCGTCGGGATATGAAGAACAGGGCCTGACGTTTTTTTGAGCTCCTCATCGCTCATGGGCGCGTCGCTTGCGCCAAAGTCGACCGTTTTTTCGATCAACTGTTTGATACCGCCGCCCGAACCGATCGCCTGATAATTGATCTCAACCGACGGATGAACTTTGTTGTAATCCTGAAACCACTTCGTGTAGATCGGCGCCGGGAACGTAGCGCCCGCACCGTTGATTAGCAATCGATCTGCGGCGTTCGCAAGTGCGCCCGTGAGCGAAAAACTTAAGAGAACTGCACTCAGGACGGAACGCTTGGAGACGAGTCCGAATTTCACAAGAAACCCCTTTGGCCCGCTTTGGGAGCCAGCGATATAAGCATTCAAGCTTCTCACAGGGTATAGCGCCCTCAATCTGACCTCTGCAACGGGACCCGCGTCAGGGTTGTGTCAAGGCTTGAGCGTCTAGGGGACGATCTGTCAGGTGATGATTCACGTACTCAGGATGGGAGTCGCGATAGAAAACGAAACTGAGGTCTTGAGAGCGAATGGCGCTGAAGATGGCGTCCTGAGAACGCTCACAATTGAAGCGGGTTTTCCAAGAGTCGATTTGATTCTTCCGGTGAAGATCGCTGGTTGCAAGAAGTGGAAGACCGCTTTCGTGCACTTCTTGAAAGTAGTGAGGCCCGCTCGCAACTTCCCATGCATCGAACTCGTGCTTCAGCTC
Source organism: Pseudobdellovibrionaceae bacterium (assembly GCA_913776405.1). Lineage (GTDB taxonomy): Bacteria > Bdellovibrionota > Bdellovibrionia > Bdellovibrionales > JAMPXM01 > CAJYOV01. Next base: position 2,419 of record CAJYOV010000431.1, on the reverse strand, counting down.
TTCTCGACGATTCCAGAGATGATAGGTCTGAGGCTCTAATTTTCGTGTCGAGACCGGATGAGCCGCGATGGCGAGCCCGCCTTGGGACCGTATTGCCCTCGTCAGATCTCGAATGTCACCATCTGCGGTCATGAACTGCGTGATTCCAAGTCCGAGAATGTGCGCCGACCGGTGGTTGAACCACGAATTTTTTGAGAGCTCGAAACCTGCAATGACGACCATATTGTAAACACGCTGAGCGCGCTCAGTTTCCGCCTTTAGGATCTCGAGATAGAGCGGGAACGTTGCTTGCGAGAGCGAAAGCTTCAAATATCCGGCGGCTAATCCCAAAAAAGTATGGTCTTCACAGATATGGTCGGTGATGGCGATCGCTCCAAAACCTCGTGAGCCATAAAAATCCACGAGTTCGGGAATACTCATTTGGCCATCGCTGAAGTTTGAATGCACGTGCAAGTCCGCTAAGAACATATGGCTCTAGTGTTCGCGAGTTTTTTTGACAAGAGTGTCAGAAAGCGTTCAGAGAACTGTCAGGATTTAATTGAGAGAGTCAGTTTGAGGCTCTTGCATTGGACGCCCAGGGCGTTTTTAATCTCTTTATATGGAATCGCTCGCAGCCATCGACATCGGATCCAACGCCATTCGCCTCGTTATCGGCGCGATGGATGAGTTCGGCGACATCCGCATCGTCAAAAAGGTGCGTGAGCCTGTTCGACTGGGCAAAGATGTTTTTGGTGACGGCACCATCTCGGCAAAGACGCGAGACAAAGCTCTCGAAGCATTTCAGAAGTTTCGAATGCTCATTAAACAGCACGACGTTCATTTCACGAAAGCTGTAGCGACTAGCGCCCTTCGCGAAGCCAAGGGCCGCGACGAATTCGTTCAGCAAGTGAAGAAATCAAGCGGCATCGAAATCGACGTCATCGACGGGCTCGAAGAAGGTCGCCTGATCTACTCGGCCGTAAGCCACCGAATGAATCTCAACGACAAAGTCGTGCTGTTGATCGATATCGGCGGCGGCAGCGTCGAACTGACAATTGCCGATCACGGCGTTCGCAAGGCAACACAAACCTTCAAGCTCGGCACAGTTCGCTTGCTACAGCTCCTAGAGAACAGGGGCCTTAAAGAAAAGCACCTAGGCGAAGTCATTGCCGAACAGCTGGCTCCGGTTCGCGAGTTCTTGAAAACTCATACGAAGGGTCTTCACCTCGATTTCGCGATCGGAACCGGTGGCAACTTCGAGACCCTTGGAAAACTGCGCGTCGCTCTCCTTCACAAAAACTCGATCTTCTCGATGACCCACAAAGAACTTCGCAATCTCCTCGAGCATCTCGAATCCATGAGCGTCAAAGAGCGCATTCAATTCTTGCGTCTGAGACCTGATCGAGCAGACGTGCTCGTGCCCGCAGCTCGAGTCACCGAAGCCGTCATGTCGATCGCCGAAGTCGAAATGCTCTCGATCCCCTACGTCGGTCTCCGAGACGGCATCCTCGCCGACCTCGGCTCTCGCGTTCTCGCAACACCGTAACCACCTGCCCCTACCTCTCAGCTTGGTGTGAAACTTGTAGTGTTCCTGATCCATGAGACATCTGAGAATCAGAACGATTTTACGCCTGGCAAGTGTCATCATCTTAGCCACGCTAGCGTCAATTGTCTCTTTCGCCAGTCCACCAAACGCGCCGTCACCCGCTCGAATTCAGAGCCTAGCACTTAGAACACTTCAACACGTTCGGGAAAGCGGCGAGATCTACGCGTGGGAAGTTGCCGGTCCCAGAGACCGTATCCCCCACCCATGCGCGGAAGAATGCGCCTGTTTAGCGAAGAAATTCTCAAGCGCTCTCAAGGCCGAACGCGTGCCTTACGCAACGTTCTTACTCCGCCCTAAAGCAGGCCACGGCTGGATCGAGATCGCTGGTGTTCCTCGAGGTTTATTTAAAACACAGACTTACAACTTCCACTACATCACTGCATTTCGCATCGATAACACATGGATGATTTTAGACCCAGTTGTGACTGGCTCCGCAAGGCTTGAACCCGTTACCGTTTGGGAAAAAAGGCTGCGCACGCCCGTTTCATTTACTCGCAGCTTTCTTTAAGACTGCAGGTGTCGCGAGCCAGATGAGTTCGCCGCTAGCTCTTGAAGGCGAAACTTCAAAATTGATTAAGCAGGCGCCGCCTTTCTTGAGGCTGACGAAGCCGTGCGCGTGACCGGTGAGAAACCAACCGATGAGTTCGGAGAGATGCGGTTCGTGACCGACAAGGCAGACGTACTCCGCTTCGTCGTCGACGTGATCGCGAAGCCATTTCACGAGATCGGCAGGCTTCGCTGTCGGTTTGAGTGCATCGCACTCCAGAAGATCGAGCGCAGGCCATACGCCGTTGAGGATCTCGGCCGTTTGTAAGGCACGTGTGAAGGGGCTCG